>NZ_JAKSYA010000024.1:0-606 GCF_022829485.1 Methylobacterium sp. J-059 | reverse complement strand
GATCGTCTGCACGCCGTTGGAGATGCTGTCGAGCAGGGTGCCGAGATCCGAGGAGCGGTTCGACAGGCTCTGCGCGGTGAAGAAGTTGACCGGGTTGTCGAGGGCCGAGGAAACCTTCTTGCCGGTGGAAAGACGGTTCTGCGTCGTCGACGAGAGCGCCGCCGTATCCTGCAGCGAGAGCAGGTTCTGGCGCGTGGCGGCAGAGAGCGTGACTTCCGAGGACATGGGATGATCCGTCTTGCTTAGGCGATGTTAGGGTTAAATAAGCACGCCGTTCCTTGCATTCCGGTTAATGAAGTCTGAGATTTCGGCTGGCTGCGCGCGTGATTAGGGAAGATCGACGATCGAAGACGCATCGCGGACAGAAAATGAAAAAGCGGCCGGGGCGATGCCCCAGCCGCTTCATCGCGTCGTGATGGTGGGCGGTGCTTAGCGGAGGAGCTGAAGCACGCCCTGCTGGGCCTGGTTGGCCAGCGAGAGGGCCGAGATGCCGAGCGACTGGCGGGTCGACAGCGCCTGGGAGTTCGCGGCCTCCTCGTTGAGGTCGGCATCGGTGAGCTTGGAGGCGCCGGTGTCGAGCACGTTCTGGAGGTTCTTGGTGAAGTC
>NZ_JAKSYA010000021.1:0-1849 GCF_022829485.1 Methylobacterium sp. J-059 | reverse complement strand
CTCGATCCCGCGCACCGCACTCGCGCTGCGCTGGCGGGCGCCGAACATCCGGGGCACCGGCGCTTCGCGCTACTCCAGCGCCCAGGCCCAGCAGGACGTTGCCGACAGCCGCGCCGGGCGGCACGGGGCGCTCGGCGGCCGGGTGCGCCCGGCGGAAGCGTTCGCTCGGCGGCACGGCTCGGTCGGCGGAAAGTCTTGCTCGGCGGAAGGTCTCGCTCGGCGGCAGGGTTCGCTCAGCGGAAGGTCTCGCTCAGCGGAAGGTCTTGCGCGGATCGAACGCGTCGCGCACCGCCTCGCCGGCGAAGACCAGCAGGCTCAGCATCGCGGCGATCACCAGGAAGCCGGACAGGCCGAGCCAGGGTGCGGTGAGGTTGTCCTTGCCCTGCGCCAGCAGCTCGCCGAGCGAGGGCGAGCCGGGCGGCAGGCCGAAGCCGAGGAAGTCGAGCGAGGTCAGGGTGGTGATCGAGCCGTTGAGGATGAACGGCAGGAAGGTCAGCGTCGCCACCATGGCGTTGGGCAGCAGGTGCACCGTCATGATGCGGACGTTCGACAGGCCGAGCGCGCGGGCCGCCCGCACGTACTCGAAGTTGCGGGCGCGCAGGAACTCGGCGCGCACCACGCTGACCAGCGCCACCCACGAGAACAGCAGCATGATCCCGAGCAGCACGAAGAAGCCCGGCGCGATGAAGGCCGAGATGATGATGATCAGGTAGAGGGTCGGGATGCCGCCCCAGACCTCGATGAAGCGCTGGAACGACAGGTCGACCCAGCCGCCGAAATAGCCCTGCACCGCGCCGGCGACCACGCCGATCAGCGAGGAGACGGCGGCCAGGATCAGCCCGAACAGCACCGAGATGCGGAAGCCGTAGATCACGCGGGCGAGCACGTCGCGCGTGGTGTTGTCGGTGCCGAGCCAGTGCCAGGGAATGCTGGCGCAGCCCTTCCCCGGCACCGTCTCGGCGGCGTGGCACTGCGCGTCGGTGAGCATCCAGGTCGGCGGCGAGGGCGAGGGCGTCGGCAGCCCGTCGTTGATGGTATCGTAGGAGAACGGGATCGGCGGCCAGATCGCCCAGCCGTTCTCGGCGATCTCCCTGGCGATCTCGGGGGTGCGGTAGTCGGTCCGCGCCAGGAAGCCGCCGAACTTCTCCTCCGGGTAGTCGATCAGCACCGGGAACAGCCACTCGCCCTTGTAGGAGGCGACGATCGGCCGGTCGTTGGCCAGGATCTCGGCGAACAGGCTGACGACGAACAGCGCCAGGAAGATCAGGAACGAGACGTAGCCGAGCCGGTTGCGGCGGAAGTTCTCGAGCCGGCGCCGGTTGAGCGGCGACAGGCCGCCGCGGCGGGGCGCGAGCGGCCGCGCCTCGGGCAGGCCCTCGCTCGGCCGCAGCACGATCGGCTGCGCCCCGGGCATCGGCGCGGGCACGGCGTCGCCCTCGGGGGGCCGGGCGATCTCGTTCATCGCGGGCTGCTCCGCAAGTGGGGCACGAAGTGGGTCGTAGGGTGCGCGCGATTTCCCTCCCCCCGACGGATCTCGGGCTTGCCCGAGATCCGCATCCCGTGTGCCCCAGTCGGGCAGGCCCGACTGGGGTGCGGGGCAGGGGACCCTGCGGTGCAGGGGGGGCGAGGGGAGCGCCGCATCCGGCGAGGTCGCTCCCCTCTCCCGACCCGCGCTGACGCGAGGCCCGCCCTCCCCCGCCGCGGGGGGCGGGGACGGGAACCGCGTGCCCTGGGACCCCTCCGCCGTCGATCCGCACGGCGGTGCCGTCGTTCCCGTTGGGCCGCCTCCCGCCCCTCCTGTCCATCCGGCGGCGCAGCAGGCGGACGTTGCGGCGGTTGCCCCTGGACC
>NZ_JAKSYA010000054.1:0-230 GCF_022829485.1 Methylobacterium sp. J-059 | reverse complement strand
GGCTTCGACCTCCGGTTGTATGGTAAGAAATTCGCCTCTATTTGGAGACCGCATGTCAGCATACGCCAGGCCAAGAGATCTGCCTGAAGGCGAGATTACATTCCGGGGACGCGGTCAGGGGGTCCTGACCGGCTTCAAACTGCTACTCAGGGTGTGCCCGCACTGCTCACAGCGGAATGACAGGCGGGCGGCAGATATGGGCATCTGCCAGTGGTGCGCCTACGTGCCGT
>NZ_JAKSYA010000019.1:0-4031 GCF_022829485.1 Methylobacterium sp. J-059 | reverse complement strand
CAATCAGGTCGAGCGCCTCTGGGCCAGGCTCAAGGAATGGCGCGCCATCGCCACCCGATACGAGAAAACCGCCGCCAGCTTCATGGGCGTCCTCTGCCTCGCGGCCGCCCTCGACTGGCTCAAGCGATGACACGCCCTAGTGGCACATGATGGTCCCAGCGAAACCATTACGACCGCGAGCCAAATCTCGGCCCGTCTGAAGTGGTGGTTGTCACCTACGTGCAGCGGAAACGACGCATGTGACGTGTCCGCGTAACGCCACATCGGCGGTGGATATCGGCGATCGCAGCGCGCTGGCCACCGAATCCGGTAGACGACCACTGCAACCTGGGTGTCCTAGAACGAGAAAAGCCACCACCGAGGCGAATCGGTGGTGGCCTTCGTCGAGGGGTCGGCGGTCGCCGGGCCCGCCCGCAGCAACGAGACCTAAGCCCGGTTCTCGTGGACGAGTCCAGACTTCTGCCGACGGTTATCAACCGTATGGACGATGGAGACTGCAACATGTCGCGTGACAGCAACAGCAAGAAGCCCGGGTCCGTCGAGCGGACGATTGGCAAGGTCCGGGATGCGGGCGCGTCGGCGCTGCGTAGGTGGGCCGACATGTTGGAGGTACCCAAGGCGACCTTCGAGATCGCAGACACCAAAATCGACTTCGACTTCGGCGTCAACGTAGACGGCGATACGCTTTGGGCCACCCAGGCGCAGATTGCCGAACTGTTCAGCGTCAGCATCAAGACGGTCAGCAAGCACCTTCAGAACGCCTTACGGGACAAGGAACTTGACGAGGCGGCAGTTGTCCGGAATTTCCGGATAACTGCCAGAGACGGCAAGGATTACAACAACTTGCACTACAATCTTGAGGCCAATTTCGCGGTGGGATGGCGGGTAAAGTCGCCCCGCGCTGGGCAGTTCCGGCAGTGGGCCTTCTGCATCCTGAAGGAGTACGTCGTCCACGGACACGCGCTCGACGAGGAGCGCCTGCGCAGCGACCCAGCCGCAGCGCAATCGGCGGCCGAGAAGATCCGGGAGATCCGGTACGACGAGAAGAACCTGTACGAGCGAGTCTGGGCGTGCGTCGCTCTGATCGCTAGCGACTACGACGGCTCGTCCGATCAGATCCGCAGCTTCTTTGCCGCGATGAAGAGTCGTATCTACTACGCCGCCTGCAAGAGCACGGCACACGCCATCATCCTTGCGCGCGCGGACGGCTCGAGAGAGATGATGGGCATGTCCACCCATCTCAACAGCAAGCCTTCATTAAAGGATGCTCTGGTCGCAAAGAACAATCTGAGCGAGAACGAGCAGCGGGCGGGGTATCGGGCCGGGGACGCGTTCTTCATTTTTGCTGAGCAGATGGCCGCGTCTGAGAAAACGATGACGACCACTCAGATCCTGGCGAGAATCGACGACATCTTTGGATCGTACGAAATGCCGATCTTCCCGAGCTGCGCCCGGATCTCCAAGGGGGATCAGGTGAAGTCGCACACGAAGGAGCAGTTTGAGCTTTTCAAGACCCGTACTGCGCATGAGCGCTACGATGAGGCTCATCGCCTTCCGCCGGCCTGAGCCGTTTCCATCAAAATGCCCGCCACAGCTGATGCCGGGTGGGCTGAGGCGATCTCGGGTGCTAATTACGAAGGTGGCCTGTGTAGCGCGCGGAGGCGCGGGCCAAGAGCGAAAGAGACCCGCTACGGCGGGTGCCGGACCCGAACCTGAGGCTGACATGCTCATCACCGGCGCAACAGGCCGCATAGGCCGCGCGATCCACGCCCTGTACCCGGAGGCTCGCGCAAGCGACCGCGCTGATGGAGACCTTGCTAGAGATCCACCAAAGATCCGGGCCGGCGAAGGCACGGTGATCCATCTTGCCGGTAATCTCGCCGAGAACATCGACGCTGCCGACCTCAACATCCGCATGACGATCAACGTGCTGCGAGCTTGCCGCCAGTCCAGCGTTCGTCGCCTGATCATCGCCAGCTCCGTTCTCGCCGACGAGCCGAGGGCCGGATTTCCGATCACTTACTACGGCGCTGCCAAGGCCGCGCAAGAAGCGATGCTAAGCGCGTGGTGCGCTGAAGACGAAAGCCGGATCGGCGTCGCGCTCCGCTTCGGTCACTTCAGCCCCGGCAGTACTCCGCCGTTGGAGCATGAGGCAGTCCGCCTAGACGAGGGCATGCTAGCGCACTGGGTTGCTCGAGCCCTCGCACTAGAGAATACGGGCCTGACGACATGGAACGCAGTGGGGAGGGTTGGAAAATGAAGCGCCGCGCGGCGGGTGCCGGCGTCGCTGAGGTGTCTCTGGGAGGAGGTGGCCGGCATAGGCTATCAAGCTCCTCGCGTCATCCGTCGGGCGAGGTGTCTCCGAGCATCCCTGCATTGCGCAGGACGGACGTGACGACGAAGCCGAGGATCAGCCCACCAAGAAGCGCCATCCAGAGGTGACCGGACGTGAAAGCGCCTTCCGGGGCAGGACTCCATACCGGCGGCGCTCCCAGTGGCCTCGATCCCGTGTGGAAGGCATCCTTGCTCCACCCCGGCATCATCTGGATGAGCGGGCGTGGGTCCGGCCTTACGATCAGGATCAAGCCGGCCAGGATTGCGGCGATCACGAACGACCAGACGAAGGTCTTCTTGTTGCCCTGAGGGATCACCCCGTCGGCAGCGTCCTTCGGAATGACGTGTAGCACAGCCGCGATCACCGAGAGCAGCTTCAGCTTCACGACTGATGATCCTTGCGAGTCATGTTCGCCGGCTCCATGCTCCTCAGCATGTCCTCGACCAGCGTCCGGATGTCGTTGTCGGACTCTGCGACGCCTGTGGCCGAGACCGTCCAGTCAATGCCGTCGAGCGCAGCCCGGGTGAGGTTCTGCGTTGACCGCTTGTGCTGACGGATGGCGTTCATCGCCTTCTCGCTTCGCAACGCCGGCTCCGGCCGAAGAAGAGGGAGCGCACTCGCTGGCAGAAGCCACAGATCACGCGCCGCCCCTTCGTGGCATGTCGCGCTGGACCTCGCCGATGCCTTTCCGGATGTCGTCGAGGAACTTGCCGTTGTCCGTGACGCGTTCGTTCACGGCCTTCGCGTTGGCCTCGACGTTATCAGAGAGCTCGCCGACATAATCGTTCAGGCGCTCGAACACCTCGGTGCAGCTATCGAGCGACGTAGCGACTGCGGCGTTGGTCACGGAGGAGTGCTCGAGCGCTGTCGCCATCTGCGTCGCGAGCCCGATCTGCGCCTTCAGGCATTCGCCATACTGCCGGTCTCGTAGGATCAGCAGGACGCCGAGGAAGATATCAATCGCCCATCCGCTGCCTTGGAGGGCAAGCTGCTTGGCCTGCTCGATCGCGAGGGTCTCCACCGGGCGGCGCTACTTCAAGCCTGCCGGCGCCGCGACGGAAACGCCCTGGATGCGCTCGACCGTGCGCTGCACGCCCAAGCCGAGGATGCCCGTCAGCACCACCATGAGGTCGTTGATCGACAGCATCGGGGCGACCGGGATCGAGGCGCCGATCGCGACGCCGACGATGTTCGTCGGCCAGGTCAGGATCGGCGCGAGCACGAACTGGTAGCCGAAGCCGGCGGCGCAGATCCCGCCGACGGACGGGCGCCAGCGAGCCGAGAACCAGTCATTGCCCTGCGCTTCGGCCAGATTGACCGTGCTCTGCGCCTTGGCCACCTCCATCGCGGCAAGGGCCGCATCGACCTCGGCCTGTGCGGCCTCCCGCGCGTTCGCGTCGGGCACCAGGCGCTCGACCAGCACCTTCGCGTTGTCGGCGATCGAGGGCAGCGCGGCGCCGATCGCCGGGCCGATGCCGCCCACTACGGCCTGTCATCGCCTGAACGGCTTGCCGGGGCTCGCGTTTTCCTCTTTCGCAGGCCGGAGGGATGCTGCTGACTGACGCGCGATGGTGCGAACTGCAGCGCCTGGGGGAGGCGTGCGGGCGCAAGCCGAAGACGCGTCCGCAGGACCTGCAAAGCACTCTCGGGGCCATCCTCTGGCGGCGTCGGAACGGGGCTAGATGGCGCGTCGTGC
>NZ_JAKSYA010000018.1:0-43818 GCF_022829485.1 Methylobacterium sp. J-059 | reverse complement strand
CAGGGTGAGCACGGCGTGGCCCTCGCCCTTCTCGTCGATGACCACGGTCATCCGCATGGCGCGGCGCGGCAGGCCGGCCTTGGCCAGCAGGCTGCGCTTGAGCAGCTGAAAATCCTCGCAATCGCCCGAGCCGTCCTCGGCCAGGTCCCAATGGTCGGGAACGCCGAGGTGGTCCATGTCGGTGATCGCGGCGACGGTCTTGTTGACCCGGCGGTTGACGGCCTGGATCGTGTTCCAGATCGCCGGGGTCATGGCGATGCGGGCAGGCTCGGCGGGGTTGACCGCGCACTCGGCCGGGTAGCCCTGGCAGAAGGCGACCCAGGCGAGGATCGGCTTGGCGGCGCCGACCGGCGCGGCGGCGATGGTGGGGGCGGGCAGCGAGGCCAGGGTCTGCGCCGCGACCGGGGCGACGGCGAAGGCGAGGCCCGCGGTCACCGCGAGGCCGGCGAGGGCCTTGCGCAGGCGGGGCGCCGACACCGCCCGAACCGTCGAAATCGCGAACCGCATCGCCGTGGCCCAACCCGTTAAGCTCTCGTTAACGAAAGCTCTCACGCCCGGGCCCCGACGGCAATCGCCCCCTTAACGAAAGGTTAATGCTGTGCGTAACACGGGCGTGCGGATCGGGCGGCTGGACCGATGCAGACGGGCCACAGGCGGGATGCGGGCGCCTCGCCCGGCCCGGCGGGTGCCGGCTCGGACGAGGCCCTTGCGGATCGCGCGCCGTGCGGCGGCGGGGTCTCAGAACCGGTAGTTCAGGCCGGCGCGGACCAGGCCGAAGCCGGCATCGCTGCGTCCGGCGCCGTAATAGGTGGCGGTGGCGGCATCGTAGTAGGTCGCGCCCGAGACGCGCTTGCCGAGGTCGAGGTAGAGCGCCTCGATCTTGGCCGAGATCCTGTCGGTGAAGGCGTACTCGATGCCGCCGCCGACGGCGTAGCCGGTCCGCGTCGTGTCCGGCAGGGCGTAGGGGTAGGCGGCCGCGTTCGCCGAGGCCGACCCGCCGCCGTAGGCGAAGCCGCCGGTGCCGTAGATCAGCACCCGGTCGAAGGTGTAGCCGACGCGGCCGCGCACGGTGCCGAAGTAGTCGAGGCTCGGGCGGACGCTCGCGTAGGGCACCGTGCCGAGATAGGCCGCATCCGCCTTGGCGAAGGCGGTGCCCTGGATGTCGGCCTCGACGCCGACGACGAAGCCCGAGCCCGGCGTGAGTTGGTAGTTATAGCCGACCTGGCCGCCGCCGGCGAAGCCGCCCTTCGCCGCCCCGCCGGTCACGGTGCCGTAGGTCGGGTCGGTGAAGCCCTTGCCGGACTCGCGGAACGCGTAGCCGGCGTTCACGCCGGCGTAGAACCCGGTCCAGGTGAAGGCGGGCGGAACCGGCGGCGGCGGAGGCGGCACCCGCCGCGGCAGGTCCGCGGCTTCGGCGGAGGCGAGCCCGGCCATCAGGCCGAAGGCGGGCAGCAGGGTGCGAACGAGCGCCGGAACGGATCTCGACATGGGGGTTCTCGTGTTGGGATGGGAGGTTTTGCGGAGCGGGATCCGGCGGGCCGCCCGTGCCTCCCCCTTCGGCGGGGGGAGGGCCGCGAAGCGGGCCGGGAGTGGGGAGCGCGTTGTCCGGAAAAGTCGCGCCCCTCCGCAGCGAGGGGAAGGCGCGGCTGCGGAAGACGCCCTCCGACGGGCCGGTCAGAGCGCCAGCAGCAGCAGCAGGCCGACGATGGTGACGGCCAGGATCATGCAGATCGCGAGGTCGAGGACGCGGGCGCCGCCGCACGGGGGTCTCGGGTCGGTCCGCATCGGGTCGGTCCGCATCGGGTCGGTCCCTATGGCGGGCGGCCTTCGGGCGGCGGCGGCGATCATCGGCGCGGATCCCGGTCGGGGGTGAGGAGGAGCGCCTCCCGGACCGGGCTGCCGACCCGGGAGGCGCCGTCGAGCACCGCAGCATCCCGGGAGGGGGATCCTGGTGCTGCGGCCTGCAGCGCCCCTGGGGTCGCGACGCGGTGGACCGTGTCCGCGGCGGCGATCCCGAGGGCGGGCAGCGCGAGGGCGACGAGGCAGGCGGCGAGCCGGCCCAGTCGCGAAAGGGTGGTCCCGCCCGGCGGCCTGCGATCGGGGCGCAGGGTCGCGTTCAGGGGCGGCATCGGGCGGCAGACGAGGGCGGGTTTCGGTTCGGGCATCGGCCTCGTCCGGGTCGCGTTGACGTGGGAAATTTGACCACGCACAAACCGTATGTGTGCAGATTTCCCACGTCAACGCGAAATCGGTGGGCCGAGGTGCGCCGGCGCACGATGTGGGATTGTGTCCCACGTTGCCCGCCTCCATGCTGCGCCGATGTCCGAGACCGTCAACGACACCGCCGAGGGGGCTGCCCTGCACGCGCCGGTGGCGCGCCTGCTGCGCCCGCTGGTCCGGCTGTTCGTGGCGCGCGGCATCACCTTCCCGGCGCTGACGAACCTGCTGCGCGAGCTCTACGTCAACGTCGCCGAGCACGACTTCGCGCTGCAGGGCAAGGAGCAGACCGACAGCCGGGTCTCGCTGCTCACCGGCATCCACCGCAAGGAGGTGCGGCGCCTGCGCGGGGCCGGGGCGCCGGTGAGCGCGGTGCCGGCGGTGGTCTCGCGCACCAGCCGGATCATCGCCCGGTGGCTCGCGGACCCCGCCTTCACCGACCCGGACGGGCGCCCGCTGGCGCTGCGGCGCGCGGGCGAGGACGGCCCCTCCTTCGAGGCCCTGGTCGCCGGCGTGACCCGCGATCTGCGGCCCCGCGCCGTGCTCGACGAATGGCTCGACCGCGGGCTCGCCACCCTCGACGGCCAGGACCGGATCGTCCTGGCCGAGGCCGCCTACGTGCCGCGCGGCGGCGGCGAGCCGCAGCTCTACTATTTCGGGCGCAACCTCCACGACCACATCGCGGCCTCGGTCGCCAACATCCTCGGCGAGGCGCCGCGCTTCCTCGAGCGCGCGGTGCATTACGACGGGCTGTCGGAGGATCTGGCGCGGCGGCTGGAGGCGCGCGCCAAGGAGATCGCGATGGAGGCGCTGACCCAGGCCAACCGCGAGGCCCACGCCGCCTGCGCCACCGATCCCGGCGGCCCCCACCGCTGGAACTTCGGCCTCTACGTCTACGCCGAAGCCGTGCCGCCGCGCGCGGGCGTCCCCCCTGCCGAGGAGGCGTCGCCGGCCACGCCGGAGGCCGGGGCGTGAACCTGTCGGTCGGAAACCTGTCGGTCGCACGATCGCGCGCGGATCGGGGCGGTGTTCGGTCGTCGAGCGACCGGCTCGGACGAGGCGCCCTTCCTCCCCCCTCTGCGGGGGAGCGTGGCCCGCGAGGTTCTTCGCATTCAGACGCCCCGGGACCGCGCGCATGAGCGCTCCGACCCGCCGCCTCGTCCTGCGCCTGCTCGCCGGCGCCGCCCTGATTCCGGGGCGCGCGCTGCCGCAGGAGGCGCCGCGCGACCAGGGCATCGGCGGCACCGGGGCGCGGCCGACGGACACGCCGGGGGACGGCGACCGCGGCATCGGCGGCACGGGGGTGATCGGCACGATCCGCCACTTCGGCTCGATCGTCGTCAACGACCTGCGCATCGCCTATCCCGAGGACGTGAGCGTGCGCATCGACGGGGTTGCGGCGCGCGCCGCCGACATGCGGATCGGCCACGTGGTCCACGTCGTCGCCCATGCCGAGGCGGGCGGCCTCGCGACCCGGCGGATCGACGTGACGAGCGAGGTGGTCGGGCCGGTGGAGAGGGTGGCCGAGGGCGCCCTCGTCGTCCTCGGCCAGAGCGTCGCCACGGCCGGCGTCGCCGGGCGCTGGGCGGTCGGCGACCGGGTCGCGGTGTCGGGCCTGCGCCGGCCGGACGGCGTCGTCGTCGCCAGCCTGATCGAGCCCCGGGCCGAGGGCCCCGCCCGCGTCGCGGGCCCGGTCCGGCGCGACCGCGACGGCCGCCCGGTGATCGGGCGCCTGCGGCTGGAGGGCGCCGACGCGCTGCCCGCCGGCCGGCGCGCCGCGGTCGCCGGCGAGGCGGCGGGCGGCGTGCTCAAGGTGGCCCGCGCGAGCGAGGCGCTGCCGTTCCCGCCGGGGCTGAGCCGGGTCTCGGTGGAGGCCTATATCGGCCGCAGCGGCGGCCGGATGAATCTCGGCTCCGGCCTCGACGTCGCCGGGCCGGCCGGTGCGGCGATCCCGCGCCGCGGCAGCGTCCGCGCCGTGCTGACGACGCGGCCGGCCGCCGACGGGCGCCTCACCGTCGAGGCCCTGCGCCTCGACGAACGCGGCACCGCGCCGGGCCGCAACCCGCTGTTCGAGCGCGCGCCGGACCGGATCGACGGCCGCGGCCTGCCCGGAGGCGGCCCGGACGGACGCTTCGAGCGCGGCGGCCGTGGGTCCGGCGGCGGCGGGCCGGGGGGCGGTGGACCGGGCGGCGGATCTGCGGGCGGCGGGCTCGGCGGCAGCGCCCCAGGCGGCAACGGACCGGGCGGCGGGTTCGGCATCGACACCCGCACGGCCCCGAACGGGTTCGGCGGCGGGCACGGCGGCCCCGGCGGGTTCGGTGGCGCGGGCGGGCTCGGCGGCCCGGGCGGTCCCGGCGGCTTCGGCGGGCCGGGGGCCGGCCCCGGCGGGTTCGGCGGGCCGGGCGGGCCGGGCGGCGGCCCCCGGCGCTGATGTCGCACGCGCGCCGTCCGGCGCTCGGCGGGCCGCGTGCTTAAGCGATCCTTCACCGCTCCGGCGTCAGTCGAAGGGACGCCTGCAGGTTGGATGCGACGTGCCTGACCCCTTGAACGACCGGCCCCGTTCGGTGCCGAGCCCGTCGGACCTCGACCGCCTGATCCGGCGGGATCAGCTCGCGGCCCTGCGCCTGAGCATGTCGACCGCCATCCCGATCAACATGGCCCTCGGCCTGGTCGGCATGATCGTGGCGATCCATGCCGGGCAGGGCGCCGTCGGCGCGACCTGGTTCGCGGCCTCGACGGCGGCCAACCTGCTGCGCCTCGCCCTGTGCCGCGTGCCCTGCGCCGCGCTGTCGCCGCGGACGGCGCTGTCGGCGGAGGCCGCCGCCCGCTCGGTCGACCAGCACCTGCGCCTGGTCTGGATGGCGGCCTGGCTGTCGGGCCTGGTCTGGGCGTTCCTTCCGGCGCTGTGCGCCGGCTGCACCGCGGCGCAGACGGTGTTCTACCTGACGCTGACCTGCGGCACGACCGCCGGCGCCGTCACCTACGGCACCGCCTTCGCCCGCATGCCGATCGGCTTCTTCACCCCGCCGCTGCTCTCGTTCGCCGGATGCCTGCTCGTGGCCGGCGGCTTCGACCGGATCTGCCTCGCCGCGACGGTGCTGCTCTACCTCGCCGCGATGATCCGCGGCGCGTTCCTGTGCGAGGCGGGTTTTCGCGAGGCGAGCCGGCTGAAGAACGAGGCCAGCGCCCTCGCGCAGTCGCGCATGGAGGCCCATGCCAGCGCCAGCGCGCTCGCCCTCGAGATGGCGCGGCGGGCGACCCACGACGACCTCACCGGCCTCCTGAACCGCGCCGGCTTCCAGCAGGATGCCGACGCCGCCTTGCGCGGTGAGGCCGCCTTGCGCGGTGATGCAGCCTTGCGCGACGACGCGGCGGTCGAGCCCGTCGCGCATTGCCTGATGCTGCTCGACCTCGACGGCTTCAAATCCGTCAACGACGTCCACGGCCACACCATGGGCGACCGGGTCCTGGCCGAGGTGGCGCGAAGGATGGCCGCCGCCCTGCCGCCGGGCAGCCTCGCCGCCCGGCTCGGCGGCGACGAGTTCGCCGTGCTCTACGCGTCGGCGCCGGCGGGGATCGCGCAGGACGTGCTCGCCGCCCGCCTGATCGGCGCGGTCGCCGAGCCGTTCGAATCCCTCGACGCCGGCCGGCTCGGCATCAGCATCGGCATCCACCAGGGCGACGCCGGCAGCCTGACGCATCGCCTGAGCTGCGCCGACGAGGCGCTCTACGCGGCCAAGGGCGCCGGCCGGAACCGCGCCCGCCTGTTCGACGAATGCCTGCGCGACCGGATGGAAACGCGGCGCGACAGCGAGCGCGACCTGTCGCAGGCGCTCGCCGAGGGCGTGGTGACGGTGTGCTTCCAGCCGATCTTCGGGCGGGACGGGCGCACCCTGGTGAGCCTGGAGGCGCTGGTGCGCTGGAACCACCCGCGCCACGGCTGGATCCCGCCGGCCGACGTCGTCGCGGCGGCGGCGACGGCCGGCCTCACCGAGTCGCTGCTGCGCGCCATCCTCGAGCAGGCCTGCGCGATGGTGGCGACCCTGTGCCGGCACGGGCTGGAGACGGTCCAGGTCGCGCTCAACGTCTCGCCCCGCGAGATGGCGCAGATCGCCGTCGACGAGATCGTGCTCGGCCGTCTGGCCGCCCTCGGCCTGCCGCCGCGGATGCTGGAGATCGAGATCACCGAGGAGACCGCCCTCGACATCGGCGCGGTGCAGGCCAAACTCACGGCGCTGGCCGAGGCCGGCATCCGCGTGACGCTGGACGATTTCGGGATCGGCTACTCCTCCCTCGCCTCCCTGCGCTAGCTCCAGGCCCACCGCATCAAGATCGACCGCAGCTTCGTCACCGGGCTGACCGGCTCGGACGACAAGTGCGGGCTGGTCCAGGCCGTGCTCGCGCTCGGGCGCTGGCTCGACATCGAGGTGGTCGCCGAGGGCGTCGAGACCGCCGACGACCTCGCCACGCTGCAGGCGTTCGGCTGCACCCTGTTCCAGGGCTACCATCTCGGCCGGCCGATGTCGGCCGAGGCCGTGGCGGACCTGCTGGCGTCGCAGGCGGGGGCGCGGATGGCCGCGGCCTGAAACCGGCGAAACGCGCCGGCGTCGCCGCGCCCCGCTGACGGCGGCCGCCCGGCATGCAAGATGCCGCCCGGATCGCCGAGCGACGGAGCAGGCCATGACAGCGACGATGACCCAGGCCGAATACTGGAACGGCGCGGTCGGCCAGCGCTGGGCGCGCAGCCAGGGCGTGCTCGATGCGGTGTTCGCGCCGCTGACCGAGGCGCTGCTCGCCGCCGCCGACCTGCGGCCGAGCGACGGGGTGCTCGACGTCGGCTGCGGCTCCGGCGCGACGGCGCTGATGGCGGCCGAGGCGGTGGGCGCGGCCGGCCGGGTCGTCGCCGCCGACCTGTCGGAGCCGCTGCTCGCGGTGGCGCGGGCGCGGCCGGTGCCGGCCGGCGCCGCGCCGATCGACTGGATCGTCGCCGACGCCGAGACGCAGGCGTTCGCGGGGCCGCCCTTCGCGCGGGCGATCTCGCGCTTCGGCGTGATGTTCTTCTCGGATTCGCGCGCGGCCTTCGCCAACCTCCGCCGGGCGCTGGCGCCGCACGGGCGCCTGACCTTCCTGTGCTGGCAGGCGATGGCCGACAACCCGTGGGTCACCGTGCCCCGCGCGGCCGTGCTGCCGCTGGTGCCGGATGCGGGGCCGCCGGACTTCGCCGGCCCCGGGCCGTTCCGCTTCGCCGACGCGGACGCCCTGCGCCGCCTGCTGGCGGAGGCCGGCTTCGGCGCCGTCTCGGTCGCGCCGGTGGTGCGCGACCTCGTGCTCGGGCGCGCCGCGGACGGCTCGGCCCGCGCTGCCGCGGAGGCGGCCGCCGCCGTCGCGGTCGAGCTCGGCCCGGTCTCGCGCCTGCTGCGCGACGCCGAGCCGCCCCTGCGCCGGGCGGCCCTCGCCGCCGTCGCCGAGGCGCTGCTGCCCCATGCGGACGACGGCGCCGTGCGGCTCGCGGCCGGGTGCTGGCTCGTCTCGGCCGGGTGAGGCGCTTTTTCCATCGGCGAAAGCGCGACGCGCCCCTTCCCTCCCCCCGACGGATCTTGGGCTTGCCCGAGATCCGCACCCCGTGTGCCCAAGTCGGGCAGGCCCGACTTGGGTGCGGGGGAGGGAGCGCGCGGGGCTTCGAATGGACTGTCGAGCAACGGCACCGGGAGATATCCCTGGCGGCGCGCGCGGTGGAATAGTTCTACGATCTCATTGAAATAGAACTATAATTTTACTTTCTCGCACGTGCGAAAGCGCACGTGAAACTGTTCCGCAGCGCACCATCTCCTGGTCATGGCAGTGACGGCCACGGGGTGCGCGCAGCGACGCGACACCGGGTCGTCCATCACGACAAGGAACCGACCATGACCAAGCGTCTCGCCTCCCTCGCCTTCGTCCTCGCGCTCGCCGCCCCGGCCTCCGCCTTCGCCCAGGGCTTCGGTTCGCAGGGCTTCGACGCCCCCCGCGTCGACCGCACCGACTCGCGCAGCTTCTTCGGCATGCCGGCCTGGGTCGACTCCGCCCGCGAGGGCGATGCCCTGACCACCGGCTCGATCGGCCCGCGCCTCGGCGACGAGGCCCCGGTGCGCACCGGCCGCGCCCTGTCGCGGACCGGCAGCCTGGCCCGGTAAGCCGCGCTCCGATCGCAGGATCGGACGAACGGGCGGCGGAGCCTCGGCTCCGCCGCCCTTTTTCGTGGGCGCTCCCCTCAGCTGCGGGCGGCGGTGACGGCGAGCTCCGGCTTGTGGTTCAGGGTCTGGAACACGACGCAGTAGCGCTCGGTCAGCTTGAGCAGCTGGTCGAGCTTGTCCTGGGGCGCATCGGTGTCGAGGGCGAAGGCGAGCCGGATCGCGCGGAAGCCCACCGGCGCCGCCTTGTCGACGCCGAGCGTCCCGCGGAAGTCGAGGTCGCCCTCCGCGCTCACCGTGCCGGCGCGCAGCGGGATCTCGAGGGCGGTGGCCACCGCCTTCAGCGTCACGCCGGCGCAGGCGACCAGCGCCTCGAGCAGCATGTCGCCCGAGCACAGCTCGGCGCCCGAGCCGCCGGTCGCCGGGTGCAGGCCGGCCACCGCCAGCGCGCGGCCGGTCTCGACCTTGCAGGCGATCGCGGTGTCGTCGAGCGAGCCCTTGGCCCGCAGGGTGATCACCGCGTCGTCGGGGGTGTTGCGGTACTGGTCCTTCAGCGGGGCCTGAAGCGCGCGAAGCGTGGTGGCGTCCATCGTCGTCTCCTCCATCGTGGGTCTTGATCGGTCGCCGTTAGCGGGAACCGCACCGCGGCTCAACCGGCGCCGCCCGCTACCACCAGTTCCCGGCGGGCGCCGCGGCGGCCTGGGCCTCGGCCGGGCGCAGCGAGCGGTCCAGGGCCGCCAGGATCGCGCGGGTCGAGGCCTCGCTCTGCGGCGAGGCGGGATCGCGCGGGCGGGCGATGCCGAGCCGCACCGTCTCGTCGAGGCGGCCGGGCTTCGGCCGCATCACCACGGCGCGGTCGGCGAGCGCCACCGCCTCGCCGACGTCGTGGGTGACGATGAGGATCGTCGGGCGGGTCTCGGCCCAGAGCGCGAGCAGGTGCCCGTGCAGGTCCTTGCGAGTGAAGGCGTCGAGCGCCGAGAACGGCTCGTCGAGGAGCAGCACCCGCGGGCGCGCCACGAAGGCGCGGGCGATCGAGACCCGCTGCTGCTGCCCGCCCGACAGGTCGCGCGGCCAGCGCGCGGCGTGCTCGGACAGCCCGACCCGCTCCAGCGCGTGGGCGACGCGGGCGCGGCGCTCGGGCCTGCGGACGCCGTCGAGGCCGAAGCCGACATTGTCGGCCACCGTGAGCCAGGGCAGCAGGCGCGGCTCCTGGAACACCAGGCCCACGCCGGGATGCGGCGCGGCGATGGCCTCGCCGTCGAGCGTGATCGTGCCGGCGCTGCCGCGGTCCAGGCCGGCGATCAGCCGGAGCAGGGTGGTCTTGCCGCAGCCCGAGCCGCCGATCAGCGCGACGATCTCGCCGGCCGCCACCGACAGGTCGATGCCCGCGAGCGCCTGCGTGCCGTCGGCATAGGTCTTGGAGAGGCCTTGGATGTCGAGCACGGTGTCCGCCGAGGTCCTCTTGTCGCCTGTCGCGTGCATGCCATAGGGCGCGAGGCGCCGCCATGCTACGTCGGCGCCTCGCGCGGCCGCGCGAGGCGATGGGGTGGACCCGTGATCAGGCTCGTTCTTCCGGTGCTCCTCGCCCTCGCGGCCCCGGCCGCCGCCGCCGACCTGCGCGAGCGGCCGGACGCCGGCCGCTTCCGCGCGACCTGCGAGGATCTCGGGCGGTTCTGCACCGCGACGGCCTGCGGCCGCGACCAGATCGAGGCGGCGCAGGGCTGCCGCGCCCTGTGCCCGGGCGCGGCGGTGCTCACCGTCGCCCCCGCCGCCTGCCCGCTGCCGGGCGTGGTGCTGCGCCGGAGGGGGTGAGGAGCCGGCCCTTCCCGCCCTCACACGATCGCGTCACGCCGGGAACGGCCGTGGCGGTCGCCGGTTGACGTGCGATCGAATGCCGCGACGCACCATCGCGTCGCAGAACCGGACGACGCCGATGCCCGAATCGAGCCATGACGCGCCCCTCAAGGACGAGGCCGCCTGCGGCACCAAGCCGGCGCCGCCCTGCACGCTGTTGATCTTCGGCGCCGCCGGCGACCTGACCAAGCGCCTGCTGATGCCTTCGCTCTACAACCTCGCCGGCGCCGGCCTGCTCGATCCCGGCTTCGCCATCCTCGGCGTCGACCACAACGACGGCAGCGACGAGGGCCTGCGCACCGAGCTCACCACCTCGATGGAGACCCTGAGCAAGGACCCCGGCTCCGAGTTCCACGCCGACCGGATCGACCCGAAGAGCTGGGGCTTCATCCGCGACCGCATCCATTTCCTCAAGGGCGACTTCGAGGATGCCAAGACCTTCGAGGCCCTGAAGGGCAAGGTCTCGGGCAACGTGGTGTTCTACCTCGCGGTGGCGCCGCGCTTCTTCGGCACCCTGGTCGACGGGCTGGGCCAGGCCGGGCTGCTGAAGCAGGCGGACGACGCCTTCCGCCGGGTGGTGATCGAGAAGCCGTTCGGCTCCGACCTCGCCTCGGCGCAGGCGCTCAACGCGCGGATCCTGAAGCAGGGCGACGAGAGCCAGTTCTACCGGATCGACCACTTCCTGGGGAAGGAGACGGTGCAGTCGATCATGGCTCTGCGCTTCGCCAACGGCATGCTGGAGCCGGTCTGGCGGCGCGAATACGTCGACAGCATCCAGATCACCGCCGGCGAGACCGTGGGCGTCGAGGAGCGCGGCGGGTTCTACGAGCCCACCGGCGCGCTGCGGGACATGGTGCCCAACCACATGTTCCAGCTGCTCTGCATGGTGGCGATGGAGCCGCCGAACTCGTTCAAGGCCGAGGACGTGCGCGGCGAGAAGGCCAAGCTCGCGCAGGCCGTGAAGCCGATCCAGCCCGACCACGCCGTGCGCGGCCAGTACACGGCCGGCACGCTCGAAGGGAAGCCGGTCGTCGGCTACCGGGAAGAGCCGCACGTGGCCGAGGATTCGACCACCGAGACCTACGTCGCCCTGAAGCTCGAGATCGACAACTGGCGCTGGGCCGGGGTGCCGTTCTACGTCCGCACCGGCAAGCGCATGACCGGGCGCCGCACCGAGATCGCGATCCTGTTCAAGCCGGCGCCGTTTCAGCTGTTCTCCGACACGCCGGTGGCCGAGCTCAGCCCCAACGTGATGCGGATCACCATCGACCCCGACCACGGCGCCGGGACCGAGCTGAACGTCAAGGTGCCCGGGCCGCAGATGCAGATCGGCCGGGTGACGATGGGGTTCAAGTACGCCGACTTCTTCCAGAACCAGCCCAACGTCGGCTACGAGACCCTGCTCTACGATTGCATGACCGGCGACGCGACGCTGTTCCAGCGCGCCGACAACATCGAGGCCGGCTGGGCCGCGGTCGAGCCGCTGCTGCAGGCCTGGAAGACCGCCCCGGTGGAGGACTACGCCGCTGGCACCCCCGGCCCGAAGGCCGCCGACGACCTCCTGGCCCGCGACGGCCGCCACTGGCTCGGCCTCGACGGCAAGACCGACTGAGGCAAAACCGACTGAGGCAGGACCGACTGAGGCAGGACCGACTGAAGCAAGACCGATCGAGCCTCGAGACAGGCCCGTCGGGCCGGACGCATCGCGGGAACGGAGCGGGGACCGGGCCCCGGCCTTTCCCACGCCGTCAATGTTCGTCGCGTCTTGCGCCGTCCTTCTCGGCCTTGACCTCGTCCGCGATTTGCAATCCGGCTTGATAGAGCAGCAGACGGCACGTCATGACCATCTCGGGTGTTCCGACCTCGCGGACGATTTCGTAGAGCCGCAGGCAAGCGTCGACCATGGCCCCGGCGGAGAACCTTTCGTCTGTCGCCATCATGCTGTCTTCAAAGCGATGTTCTCATCTGCCAACTCAGACTTAAGCTGACAACGCCGCCTTACGACCAGAGGTTGCGTATTGCCGTAAAAGCGTTCTGAATGCAGAATACGAGGACGCGTGCGGTCGCATGGCTATTTAAGAGGCGACCGTCGATGTGTGTTGAGCCCGGCCCGGATCGCGGAAAGACCCCCGGTCGCGACGATGTCGGGGAGGGGAACGACAGTCTTCGCCGTCTCGCCGAAGCGCTCGGCGGCACGGTCGCGTCGCTGTTCGGCGAGGCCGCCACGCCGAGCGATCTGGCCGGGTTGCGGGAGCTTCTCGGCCTGTGGAGCGAGCTTGCGAGCCACGAGAGCCGGGCGGACGCGCTGAGGGCGGTCCGCGCCATCGCGAAGGCCGAGGCGCCCTGAGCGTCGGTTCGCAGCGTCGGCGCGGCCGAGCGCGTCACGCGGCGGCCGCCCCGCCCGCGTTCGCCAATCCCGACGCCATGGCGCGGATCAGCAGATCGAGCTGGGCCCGCACCACCGCGACCGGCAGCACCATCAGGCGCGCGTCGAGGCCGAGCATGACGATGCCGTGCGTCGCCGAGAACAGGCTGCGGGCGAGCAGGACACGCTCGAGGGCCGGGAGGTCCGGGCGCAGCGCCTGCAACGGCGCCTCGATCCGGCGGAACAGGCGGGCCTGCTCGGCGACGTACCCGTCCGGCGGGCGCCGCCCGTCGGCGAGCTGGTGCTGGAACAGGGCGCGCCAGCGCCTGGCGTGGCCTTGCGCGAAGGCGAGATAGGCCTGGCCCAGCCGGACGAGCTCGTCGGCCGCGCCCGCCGCGTCGAACCCGTCGGCCTCCGGCCCGAGCGCCGCCTCGAACAGGCCGAGCGTGCGCAGGTTCACCGCGAGGATCAGCGCGTCGAGATCCGGGAACGCGGTGTAGATCGCGCCGAGCGCGCAGCCGGCATCCGCGGCGAGGTCGCGGGCGCGCAGGGCGCCGAGCCCGTCCGCCGCGATCCGGCGCTCCGCCGCGGCGACGAGCGCGGTGCGAAGCGCTTTCCGGCGTGCCTCCGCCTTCGTCGGCTTGCCGCCGTCGGCCGGCCCGGTCACGCGCCGCCTCGCGGCCCTATTTTGCACGACGTGCAATCGCGCACTTGAACGCTGTTCATGTTCGTGGGAGGTTCCGGTTGTGAACGATGTTCATAACGCGGGAGCCCCACCATGCTCAAGTTGCTCAACCTCCTAGCCCGGGGGAAAGTCGCCCGGGCCACCGAAGACCTCCACGACCGCAACGCCCTGCTGATCCTCGACCAGCAGATCCGCGAGACCCGCGCCGCGCTGGAGCGCAGCCGCCGGGCGCTGGCCGTGGCGATCGCCGGCGACCAGGCCGAGGCCCGCCGCGGCGCCGAGATCGACGCCCGGGCGGCCGACCTCGAAGGCCGCGCCGTCGCGGCGCTCGCCGCCGGGCGCGACGACCTCGCGGCGGAGGCGGCGGACGCGATCGCCGAGCTCGAGGCCGAGCGCCGGGCGATCGACGAGGCCCGCACGCGGTTCGCCGCCGAGGTCGCCCGCATCCGCGCCACCGTCGCCGACGCCACCCGCCGGCAGGCGGAGCTGGAACGCGGCCGGCGGGTCGCCGGCGCGACGGAAGCCGTGCGGCGGCTCTCGGCCCAGACCGGCCGCGGCGACACGGCCACCCTGCGCGAGGCCGAGGCGACCCTGGCGCGCCTGCGCGCGCTCCAGGCCGAGGCGACCGACACCGAGGCGGCGCTTGCCGGGGCCGACGGCGCCGACATCGCCGAGCGCCTGGCGCGCGAGGGCTTCGGCCCGCGCACCCGCCCGACCGGCGGCGACGTGCTGGAGGGCCTGCGCCGCAAGGCCGGGCTCGCCCCGGCCGCCTGACCCACCGAGCATCCCATCCCTTTCCCGTCCCACATCAGGAGCGTGTCATGAACAACGAGACCACCCAGCATTCCGGCGCCTGGGTCACCTTCACCTACGCCGCCTTCCTCGGCTCGGCCGCGATGGTGGCCTGCGGGATCCTGTTCCTGCCGGTGGACATCTGGATCAAGGGCTACCTCGCCATGGGCGTGGTGATGCTGGTCCAGTCCTGCATCACCGCGACCAAGACGGTGCGCGACGTGCATGAGGGCCGCCGCATGGTGAACCGCATCGAGGACGCCAAGACCGAGCGCCTGCTGATGTCGGTCGGCAAGGACTGATCTGGGCAGGGTCCGATCCGGGCAGGGTCCGACCCGAGACAGGACCGACGCCCCCTCGCGGGGCCCTGCCGAAATCCCGGCCGGGCCTCGCCGGACCCGAATTTCCCCGTCCCTTCGCCAGCCAAGACGATCCGATGCCCGAATCCCCGGCGCTCGCCCCCGCTTCGCGCGGGCGCATCCCGATGCCCGTCAAGCTCGCCTACACCGCCTTCGTCGCGGTCCTGGTCCCGACCTACCTGTCCTCTTACGGCCCGACGAACTTCCTGTACTTCTGCGACCAGTCGCTGCTGCTGACCCTGGTCGGGATCTGGCTGGAGAGCCCGCTGCTCGTCGCGATGTGCGCGGTCGGCCTCGTCGCGCCGCAACTGCTGTGGGTGCTCGACTTCCTCGGCACCGCCCTCGGCCGCCCGATCACCGGGATGACCGCCTACATGTTCGATCGGAGCACCGCGCCGTTCCTGCGCGGCCTGTCGGGCTTCCACGGCTGGCTGCCGTTCCTGCTGATCTACCTGGTCGGCCGCCTCGGCTACGATTGCCGCGCCCTGCCGACCTGGACCGCGCTCGCGATCGTCACCCTGCTGGCGTGCTTCTTCCTGATGCCGCCGCCGACGCCGGAGCCGGGCCTGACCCCGGTCAACATCAACTACGTCTGGGGCATGAGCGACCGGGCGGCGCAGACCTGGGTTCCGGCCTGGGCCTGGCTCGCGGGCCTGATCGTCGGCCTGCCGACCCTGCTGTTCCTCCCGACCCACCTCGCCCTGCGCCGCTGGGCGCCGGCGCGATCGCGACCCGCTGCGGGATGACGGAACGCGCGGAGCCTCTTCCCTCCCCCGCAGAGGGGGGAGGGACGGCGGGGGGCCTGTCTTCGTTCGAGGCCCGGGAACGAGGTCGGCGTCCGCTCGGTCGAAGGCGGGGCCTTCGTCGAGAGCGATCCCGTCAGGCGCCGTCGCCGCCCGGCACCAGCGTGATCACCGTCTCGGTCGCGGCGTCGACCGCCGCGCGGGAGTACAGCAGCGGACGGTAGGCGCGCCGGGCCCAGGGCTCGGCATGGTCGGCGTAGTGCGGGCTCGCCGGGTGGCCGGATTGGCCCGGCGCGTTGACGAAGACGCCGGCATCCCAGTCGCCGACGTCGAGCACCATCCGGAACGAGGCGCCGTGCGTCATCCGGAACGTCGCGGGGTCGTACTCGGCGTGCATCACGCAAGGCCCCGCCCCCGGCATCGGCAGGGGGCCGACATCGCGGCCGGTGAAGCCGCGCGGGCCGAGCGGGTGCGCGAACAGCGCGTGGTGCAGGCGGCCCCAGGCCCAGGCCGCGGGATCGGGGCCGAGGCGGGCCGCGCAGTCCCGCCAGGCCGCCGCCAGGGTGCGGTCGACCAGCGCATCGCGGGCGGCGCGGTCGAGCGGCGGGCGCGGCGTCTCCAGGCGGTCGAGCAGGGCCTGCAGGTCGCCCGGCGGCAGCAGGCGCCGGGTCTCCGGATTGGGCACGAGGGCGTGCAGCAGGGCCGGGCGCAGGTGGTGCACCCAGAACACCTCCACCAGCGCGGCCGAGGCCGAGCCCTCGTGCAGGTGCCCGTCGAAGGTCTCGAGCAGGGCGATCGCCCGGCGGGCCTCCGCGTCGGCGGGCGCGGCCAGCGTCGCGGCGAGGTGCGCCAGCCGCAGCGCCGGCTCGGAGACGTCGTCGCCCTGGAGCCGCTGCGAATCGGCCGGCGCGTGCTGCGGCTGGTGCGCCAGCACCGTGCGGATGCGCCGGGCGCGCCACGGCTCGTGCCACTCGAAGCCGAGCTTCCGCGCCTCAGCTGGGTACTCCTCCGGCAGGTTCATCTCATTGGCCGAGTAGACGAAGCCGGCGCCCGGATCGATCCGGCTCGGCAGGTCTCCCCCGTCGTGGAACCCGGCCCAGGCGTATCGGCCGTCGCCCGGCACCGGCAGCAGGCCGTCCCAGTTCGGGCGGATCGGCGCCTTGCCCGCCGTGAACCACGCGACCCGCCCGGTCACGTCGGCGTAGACCTGGTTGACGGAGGGCGCCGACCAGTGCCGCAGCGCCGCGCCGAAGGCCTCCGGGGTCGCGGCGTCGAGATAGGCCAGGCTGCCGAGATAGGCGCCGGCGCCGGGCTCGGACCACACCGTGCGGACGGCGAAGGCCTTGGCGGTGGCGCGGTCCTCGCAGATCACCGGGCCGTGGCGGGTGAAGCCGAGCGTGACCGGCTCGTCGGCCTCGCCGCGGACGGGGATGCGCTCGTGCACCCGCTCGATCGGCGCCCAGCCGCCGTCGAACCGGAACCGATCCGGGTCGCCGGGGTCGACGTCGAGGACGAACAGGTCCTCCTGGTCGAAGGGGGCGATGGTCAGGCCGAAGGCGGCCTTGCCGTTGTGGCCGATGCTGATGCCGGGGAGCGCCGGCTCGCCGGCGCCGATCACGTCGAGCCCGGGCGCGGTGAGGTGGACGACGTAGCGCAGCGCCGGCAGGGCGTAGGCGCGGTGCGGGTCGCTCGCCAGGATCGGCCGCCCGGTGGCGCTGCGCGACGGCGCGACCGCCCAGGCGTTCGAGCCGTCGCCGGCCGGCTCGGGGTTTTCGGCGATCGTCTCGCGCCCGACGTTCCCGTGCGCGTCGACCCGGGTCCAGGCCCAGGCCGCGTCGCGGGTGGCGGCGAGCCGGGCCGGATCGAACCCGACCGGCGCGGTGGCGAGGCGGACCACGTCGAGCAGGTCGTCCGGCCAGTGCGCCGGCTCGAGATCGCCGAGCGGCATCGTCGCGTGCGGGGGGCTGAGGCCCTTGCGCAGGGCGTCGGTCTCGGCGTCGGCACGCGCCAGCACCTGCGCGCGGGCGACCTCGGAGGCCACGTTGCGCACCAGCGCATGGCTGCGGATGCGGACCACGTCCTCGGGCGCCCACGCCGCCGGGCGCGTCCCGAGGGCGGCGAATTCCGGCGGCAGCAGGTCGGGACGCTCGAGGGTCAGGGCGACGTAGGCGTTCAGCCCGGCGACGAAGGCCTCGACGATGTTCCGAGTGCGCGGATGCCCGTAGGCCGCCCACTCGGCCTCCATGTCGCCGCGGTACAGGAACAGCCGCGCCGCCCGGTCCTGCGCGAGGTAGCCCGGCCCGAAATCGGCGGCGAGCAGCCCGAGGCCGCGCTTGCGCCACAGGTCGAGCTGCCACAGCCGGTCGCGGGCGGCGTTGAACCCCTGCACGCGAAAGACGTCGTCCTGCGACGCGGCGCGGAGATGCGGCACGCCGTGGCGGTCGACGCGGATCTCGGCGGGCGCGGACAGGCCCGGGAGGGTGAAGGTGGTCACGCCCGCGTCCCCTGCCCTGATGCCGCAAGCCGGGACGTCGACGGCAAGGCATCACGCCGAGATCCGCGCGCATCCCCTCGCCCCGCCTGCGGGGAGAGGGCCGCGACGACCTCGTCGTCGTCGCGGCGAGGCGGCAGCCGACGGTGAGGGGGTCTCGACGAAGGAGCCTCGTTCGTCCGCGCCCCCTCACCGCCGCTTCGGCTTCGCCGCCGCTTCCCACAGGCACGACGAGGTGCCTGCGGGCCTCTCCCCGCGTGCGGGGAGAGGGGAAGGGAGGGCCTTTCGGGCATCGGCACGCCGGCTGAAGGAGACGAAACGGACGCGGCGGCTGTCTGTCCGGTCCTCACAAGGCCACCTCGATCAGGAACGGCCCGCGCCGGGCCAGCGCCCCGCGGAACACGTCGATGAAGTCGGCTAAATTCTCCACGCGGCGCGCCTCGACGCCGAAGCCCCTGGCGAGGCTGACCCAGTCGATCGCCGGGTCGTCCAGCGTCAGCATGCCGATCGCCTTCGGGCCGGGATTGGCGGCGCCCACGTTGGCGAGCTCGTGGCGCAGGATGGCGTAGGAGCGGTTCGACCAGATCAGCGTCACCACGTCGAGGCGCTCGCGCGCCTGGGTCCACAGCGCCTGGGCGGTGTAGAGCGCGCTGCCGTCGGCCTGCAGCGCGATCACCTTGCGGCCGGGACAGGCGATGGCGGCGCCCGTCGCCATCGGGATGCCGAGGCCGATCGCGCCGCCGCCGAGCTGGAGCCAGCTGTGGGGCGCGGCCGCATGGGTCTGCCCGAAGAAGTTGCGGCCGGTGGTGATCGACTCGTCGCAGACGATCGCGCCCTCGGGGATCAGCGCGCCGAGCACCCGGCCGATGGCGGCGTCGGCGAGCGCGCCGGCGGTCGGCAGCTCCGGGCGCGGGCCGGCGGCCGACGACTCGTCCGCCGGCGCGCCGACGGCCTCGGCCAGCCGCTCCAGCGCCTCGATCTGGTCCTCCTCCGGCGTCGCCAGCACGATCGTCTCGGCGTCCGGCGCGCTGAGCACGCTCGGCTTGCCGGGATAGGCGAAGAACCCGACCGGCGGCGTCGCGCCGACGAGGATGACGTGGCGGTAGGGCGCCAGGGTCTCGATCGCGGCGTCGATCGGGTAGGGCAGGCGCTCGATCGGCACCGTGCCGGCGCCGCGGTCGATCCGGGCGTTGGCGGCCATGGCCAGCAGCTTGGCGCCGGTCTTCCGCGCGATGCGGGCGGCGATGCGGCGGCCCTCGCCGCGCACCGCCCGGTCGGACAGGTGCAGCACCGCCGGCTCGCCCGAGGCCAGGGCCGCGACGGCGCGCCGCAGCGCATCCGCGCCCGCCCGCGCGCGCTCGGGAATCGCGGGGACGGGCGCGATGCCGGTGCCCGGGTTCCAGGCGGTGTCGGCGGGCAGGATCAGGGTCGCGATCCGCCCCGGGGCGGTCCGCGCCGCGGCGATCGCGTCGGCGCCGTCCGCGGCGATGGCCTCGGCGGTGGTGCCCATGCGCAGCCAGGCCGAGACCGGCCGGGCGAAGCCGGCGATGTCCGAGGTCAGCGGCGCGTCGTGGATGCGGTGATAGGTGGCGTGCTCGCCGACGATGTTGACGATCGGCGAGCGGGCGCGGCGCGCGTTGTGGAGGTTGGCCAGGCCGTTGGCGAGGCCGGGGCCGAGATGGAGCAGGGTCGAGGCCGGCTTGTCGGCCATGCGGGCGTAGCCGTCGGCGGCCCCCGTCGCGCCGCCCTCGAACAGGAACAGCACGCAGGCCATGCCCTCGACCCGGTCGAGCGCCGCCACGAAATGCATCTCGGAGGTGCCGGGATTGGTGAAGCACACCTCAACGCCGCCCGCGACCAGGGTGCGGACCAGGCTCTCGGCGCCGTTCATCGTCTCTGCCAACGCGCTCATCCCTCATCTGGCGGTCCGGAACCGCAGGCCCCGCCGGGAGCGAAACCTCCGAAGGCGCCATCGTGGTGCCGCGGGATAGGGCGGCGCAAGGCCCGGGCGCAACGCCCAAGACGCCATTGTCCTGCGGCACAACCCAAGATCGTTGGCGCAGGTCTTGCCCGGAGGGACTGTCCCCCTCGCCCGCAGGGGCCTCCCCCCTCGCCCGGAGGGGCTTTCCCGGACCCACGCATGAGAAGCCGCACGATGCTTGGCCGTACCCTGGCTGCCCTCGCCGTCACCACCGCGCTGGCCGCGCCGCCGGCGCTCGCCGAGAGCGTCCTGCGCATCGCGATGACCGCGACCGACATTCCCACCGCCACCGGCATGCCCAACAACGGCTTCGAGGGCATGCGCTTCCTCGGCTACCCGATCTTCGAGGGGCTGGTGCAGTGGGACCTCACCCGCACCGACCGGCCGGCCGGGCTGATGCCGGCGCTCGCCACCGCCTGGGAGCAGTCGGCCGAGGACAAGCGGGTCTGGACCTTCCACCTGCGCGACGGCGTGCGCTTCCACGACGGCGAAGCGTTCGATGCCGACGCGGTGATCTGGAACCTCGACCGCTACTTCAAGAACGACAGCCCGCAATTCGAGGCGCAGGGCGCCGGCATCTCCCGCGCCCGGGTGCCGATCATGGGCAGCTACAAGAAGCTCGACGACAGGACGGTGCAGATCACCACCACGCAGGTGGCCTCGTACTTCCCCTACATGGCGGTGTACCTGCTGTTCACCTCCCCGAAATCGTTCGAGAAGGCCGGGCGCGACTGGGCCAAGGTGCAGGCGGTGCCGGCCGCCGGCACCGGGCCGTTCAAGCTGACCAAGGTGACGCCGCGGGAATCGGCGGATCTCGCCCGCAACGACGGCTACTGGGACAGGTCCCGCCTCGCCAAGGTCGACCGGGTCCGCCTGATGCCGATCCCCGAGGCCAACGCCCGGATCGCCGCGTTGCGGGCCGGCCAGGTCGACTGGATCGAGGTGCCGGCGCCCGACGCGATCCCGTCGCTGAAGGCCGCGGGCTTCGCCGTCACCACCGGCACCTACCCGCATGTCTGGCCATGGATCTTCAACATCGGCGCGACCAACAGCCCGGTGAAGGACGTGCGCGTGCGCCAGGCCCTGAACTACTGCGTCGACCGCGCGGCGGTGGTCAGCTTCCTCAACGGCACCGCGGAGGCCGCGAGCGGCTGGTTCAACGACGGCAACCCGGATTTCGGCACCCCCAAGAACCGCTACGGCTTCGATCCGAAGCGGGGCAAGGCGCTGCTGGCCGAGGCCGGCTTCACCGCCAGGAACCCGCTCGCGCTGAAGATCATGATCTCGGCCTCCGGCTCGGGGCAGATGTCGCCGATGCCGATGAACGAGTTCCTGCAGGAGAACCTCAAGCAGGCCTGCGACGTCGACGTGTCGTTCAACGTCGTCGAGTGGCAGATCCTGCTGAACTCGAGCCGGGCGCTGCCCGACGCGGCCAGCCTGCAGGGCTCGAACGCCCTCAACGTCTCCTCGCCCACATCCGATGCGGGCGTGATGGTGCGCTACTTCGCGGCCGACCGGTTTCCGCCCAACGGCTTCAACTTCCCGAACTGGACCGACGCGACCTTCGACAAGGCCCTGAGGACGCTCGCCGAATCAAGCGACCCGGCCGAGATCTCGGCCGCCACCAAGGCCGCGCACGAGCGCCTCGTCGACGACCCGCCCTGGCTCTACGTCGTCCACGACCTCAACCCCCGCGGCATGAGCCCGAAGGTGAAGGGGTTCGTCTCTCCGCAGAGCTGGTTCGTCGACCTGACGCTGGTGAGCCTGCCGTAGCCGCGTCCGACGCTCGACGCCCCGTCGTTCCGGGGCCGCGTGAGCGGCGCCCCGGGACAACGGGATAGCCCCCGACCACGACGACCGGACAAGCAAGGGTCCTTCCGGATGACCGACACGACGAACGCCATCGCCGACCTCTCCGCGACCGAGCTCGCAAAAAGAATTGCCGGCAAAACGCTGTCGCCGGTCGAGGCCGTGGCGGCGATGCTCGACCGCATCGCCGCCCGCGAGCCGAAGCTCCAAGCCTTCACCGAGGTGTTCGCCGACGATGCGCGGCTGGCGGCCGAGGGCGCCGACCGGGCGATCCGCTCCGGCCACGCGGTCGGGCCGCTGCACGGGGTGCCGATCGCGCTGAAGGACCTGATCGACCTCGAGGGCCGCATCACCCTGGGCGGCTCGGCCGCCCACCGGGCGCGGCGCGCCGCCCGCACCGCCACCATCGCCCGGCGCCTGATCGCGCAGGGGATGATCGTGCTCGGCAAGACCCACACGGTGGAGTTCGCCTATGGCGGCTGGGGCACCAACCCGCATCTCGGCACCCCGTGGAACCCGTGGGACCTCGCGGTCGCCCGCACGCCCGGCGGATCGAGCAGCGGCACCGGCGTCGCGGTGGCGGCGCGGATGGCGCCCTGGGGCATCGGCACCGATACCGGCGGCTCGGTGCGCCTGCCCGCGGCCTTCTGCGGGCTGACCGGGCTGAAGGTCACCGTCGGCCGGGTCTCGACCCACGGCATCGTCCCGCTCAGCGCGACCCTCGACACCCCCGGCCCGCTCGCCCGCAGCGTCGCCGACGCCGCGCTGCTCTACGCGGCGATCTCCGGCCCCGATCCGCTCGACCCGGCGACCCGCGGCATCCTGCCCGTCGACCCGTTCCCGACCCTGAACCGCGGCGTGCGCGGCCTGCGGCTCGCGCGGATGCCGGAGGCCGAGCGGGACGGCTGCTCGGCCGAGATGCTGGCCGCCTACGACGCCTCCCTCGACGTGCTGTCCGGGCTCGGCGCGGAGATCGTCGACGTCGCGCTGCCGTTCCGCTTCGCCGACCTCGTGGCGATGAGCGGGATCACCAACGCCGAGGCCTACTTCGTCAACGGCGCGCTCGCCGAGGACGCGGCCGCGCCGCTCGGCGACGCGGTGCGCGCGCGCATCCTCGGCGGCCGCACCCTGTCGGCGCAGGAGTACCTCGCGACGCTCGAGCGCCGCGACGCGCTCAAGCGCGACCTCGCGCGCGCCTGGGACGGGATCGACGCGATCCTGACGCCGACCACCGAGACCGCGGCCGTGCCCCTGGCGGAGGTCGACGAGCTGCACCTGCCCTCCCGCTTCACGCGCTTCGCCAACCTGCTCGACCTGTGCGGCCTCAGCCTGCCGAACGGCGTCTCGCGCGGCGGCCTGCCGCTCTCGCTGCAGATCGTCGGCCGCGGCTACGACGAGGCGCTGGCCCTGCGCATCGGGCAGGCGTTCCAGGGCGCGACCGACTGGCACCTGCGGGCGCCGTCCGGGTTCTGAGGGGGCGGCTCTTCCCTCCCCCCTCAAGCGGGAGAGGGAAGAGGTGAGGTCGCGATCGGAAAAGTCGCGGTGCCGTCGTATCCCGTTCAACGTCCGGGCGTTATGGCTTGGGCCTCGCCCGCCCCGGAGGACGGACCCGATGCCGCGTTTCCCGATCGCCCTGGCGCTCCTCGCGCTCCTCGCTCCCGCCGTGCATGCCGAGACCCCGGCCACGGCCGAGCCGTCGGCGCCCTCCGTCGCCGCCGACCCGGTCCGCCCGGACAAGCCGGCGCACAAGCCGTACCTGACCGGCACGGGCGTGCCCGACACCGTCCAGATCCTGCCGGCGCCGCCGGCGAGCCACTCGACCCTGGAGGCGGCCGACCGCGCCGCCTTCAACGCCACGCGGGCGATGAAGGGCACGCCGCGCTGGGAGATGGCCGCCACCGACGTGGCCGAGGGCGCGGCCGCGATCCTCGAGACCTTCGCCTGCGTGCTCGGCACCCGCATCGACCAGGCCCGCGTGCCGGCGGTGATCACCCTGTTCGAGCGCGCGCGCCTCGACATCGCCGCCGGCACCCGCGGGCCGAAGGTGCATTACCGGCGCCTGCGCCCCTTCGTCGGCAACGAGGCGCCGATCTGCGTGCAGCGGACCCAGGCGCTCGCCGACAGCTTCAGCTATCCGTCGGGCCACGCCACCCAGGGCTGGGCCTACGCCCTGATCATGGCCGCGCTGGTGCCCGAGAAGGCCACCGCCATCCTCGCCCGCGGCCGGGCCTACGGCGAGAGCCGCGTGGTCTGCGGCGTGCACTGGCTGAGCGACGTCGCCGCCGGGCGCACCAACGGCTCGGTGATCTTCGCGGCGCTCGTCGGCGACGCCGCCTTCCGGGCCGATCTCGACCGGGCGCGGGCCGAGCTCGCCAAGGTGCTGGCGGGCGAGCGCAAGCCCCCGGATCAGGCCTTCTGCAGCCGCGAGGCCGACGCCCTAAAAAGCCCCGGCCTCGAGTTCTAGACGACCGCGATCCGTGGGAAATCCCGGATCCGTACCCGTCTCGGCACGCGATTGCGACGATGCCGTCGTGATGATCGCGCGTGCGTGACCGGGAGGCATGACCGCGCGCGCCGCGCCCCCCGTCGTCAGGTTTCGCGCGTGCCACCCGGTCCGCGTCGCCGCGCGCGTCAACGCTCCGGCGGCGGCTGCACCGCCTGCGTGTCGGCCCGGCACGGCCCGAGACCAGCACGTCCCGAGACGCCGCGGGCGGCCTCGATCGTCGCTGGCGCGCAGCGGGACGGCCGCGCCCGCAGGCGCCGAAGCGGCCGGTCGACGCCCCCCGGGGGAGCGTTCCCGCCGACGTCTTCGGCTTCGCCGCGGCGCGACGCGTCCGGCCTCCGCGGCCCGCGGTCGCCGACCTCGGCGACCCAACTCCCGCCGCAGACGAATCGTAAGGGATCGCGCGTAGGGTCGTGGCGCCGGGCCGTTCGCTCGCGCTAAAGAACCCTGGACGAGACGGATTGCGGCGGGCGGATGAGGCGGATGGCGGACACAACGATCGGGACCGCGACGGCTTGCGCCGCGGCGCGGGCGGCCCGTCTCGCCTGCGTCGCAGGCCTCGCGCTCAACCTCTCGGCCTGCTTCCGCCCGCTCTACGGGCCGACGGCGTCGGGCGAGTCGCTGCCCGCGCTGCTCGCCGGCATCCAGGTCGACGACATCGCGATGGCGCGCGACCAGGAGCGCATCGGGCACTACCTGCGCAGCGAGCTGATCTTCGCCCTCGACGGCTCCGGGCAGCCCGGGCCGAAGCGCTACCGGCTGAAGCTGCAGGGCAGCGAGTCGGTGCAGACGCCGATCGTCTCGACCACCACGGGCCGCGCTGAGGCCGGCACCATCGTCGGCGTGGTCAAGTACAGCCTCGAAAACCTCGACGGCACCAAGATCGTCACCGAGGGCGTCGCGACCTCGACCGCGACCTACGACCGCTCGGTGCAGCGCTTCGCATCCCTGCGCGCCGCCCGCGACGCCGAGATCCGCCTCGCCTCGGTGCTGGCCGACCAGATCAAGACCCGCCTCGCCTCGGTGCTCTCGGCCAAGCCTTGAGGATCGGGCGGGGAGCCCGGGCGTGACCGCGGTCAAGGCCGGCGAGATCGAGGGGTTGCTGCGGCGCGGGCCGGACCCGCGCATGCCGGTGATCCTGCTGTTCGGCCCCGATACCGGGCTGGTGGCCGAGCGCGCCAAGCAGCTCGCCGAGGGCTTCGTCACCGATCCGGGCGACCCGTTCGCCCTGGTTCGGATCGACGGCGACGCGCTCGCCGGCGATCCCGGCCGGCTCGTCGACGAGGCCGGCACCGTCGGGCTGTTCGGCGACAAGCGCGCGATCTGGGTGCGCCCGACGAGCCGGCCGATCGCGCCCGCCGTCGAGGCGCTGCTCAAGGGCGAGATCCAGGGCACGCGCATCGTGATCGAGGCCGGCGATCTGGCCAAGACCGCGCCGCTGCGCACGCTGTGCGAGAAGTCGGCCAAGGCGCTGGCGATCCCGTGCTACGCCGACGACGCCCGCGCGATCGCCGACCTGATCGACCGGACGCTGGAGGCGCGCGGCCTGCGCATCGACCGCGACGCCCGCACCCTGCTGGCCGAGAGCCTGGGCGGCGACCGCCGGGCGAGCCTCGCCGAGATCGAGAAGCTCGCGCTCTACGCGGCCGGCACCGGAACCGTCGGGCTCGACGACGTCGAGGCGGTGGTGAGCGACGTCGCCGGCAGCCAGCTCAACACCCTGATCGACGCCGCCTTCGCGGGCCAAGGCGACGTGGTGGAGCGCGACATCCGCCGCTTCCGCCACGAGGGCCTCGACCCCTCGGCGATGCTGGGCTCCGGCCTGCGCCATGCGCTGCAGCTGCTCGCCGTGCGGATCGAGGGCGGCGACAAGGCGCCGAGCCTGATGGTCGCGAGCTGGCGCGGCCTGCACTTCAAGCGCAAGGGCAGCATCGAGACGCAGCTCGCCCGCTGGAGCCCCAACACCCTGCGCCAGGCGGTGCAGATCCTCCAGGACGCGATCCTGGCCTGCCGCCGCTCCGATCCGGTCCTGGCCCACGCCCACGCCTCCTCCGCCCTGCTGCGGATCGCGACGCAGGCGGCGCGGCGACGGGGCTGAGGCCCGGATCGCGCAACCAAAGCCCGCCGATCGGCGCCGATCCGGCTTGACGAGCGACCGCCGCGCCGGATCACGCTGCGTGATCCGGCCGAAGCCGGCCGGGCCGCCGCCTACGGCTTGGCGAACCCGATGTCGGCGGCCACCGCATCGAGGCGCGCGGGCGCCCGCTCCTTCCGCTCGGAATAGCGGTCGACCAGAAGGTCGGCCCGCTCGCGGGTGAGCAGCGTGAACTTGTAGAGCTCCTCGCAGACGTCGACGACGCGGTCGTAGAGCGGCCCCGGCTTCATCCGGCCGGCCTCGTCGAACTGCGTGTAGGCGGCGGGCACCGAGGACTGGTTGGGGATGGTGATCATCCGCATCCAGCGCCCGAGCACGCGCAGGGCGTTGACGGCGTTGAACGATTGCGAGCCGCCCGAGACCTGCATCACCGCGAGCGTGCGCCCCTGCGTCGGGCGCACCGAGCCCTCCGAGAGCGGCAGCCAGTCGATCTGGCTCTTCATCACGCCGGTGAGCGTGCCGTGGCGCTCCGGGCTGACCCAGACCTGCCCCTCCGACCACAGCGAGGCGGCGCGCAGCTCCCGGACCTTCGGGTGGTCGGCGGTGGCGTCGTCCGGCAGCGGCAGGCCGTCGGCGTGATAGATCCGCACCTCGCCACCCATCGCCGCGAGCAGGCGGGCCGCCTCCTCGGCCAGGAACCGGCTGAAGGCGCGCGCGCGCAGCGATCCGTACAGGATGAGGAATCGCGGCGGGTGGGCGAAGCCGGTCTTCGGCGCGAGGGTGCCCGGCGTCGGCACGGCGAAGTGCTCGGCGGCGATGTTGGGCAGATCGGCGAAGGGCGGCTTGTCCACGCGTCGGGCGTCCGTTATGTTTCAATATTCATTGAAATATTGGGCCGACGATGGACGAAGCGCAAGCTCTGGCCGCCTTCGGCGCGCTCGCCCAGGCGCACCGCCTGCGGATCGTGCGCCATCTCGTGACCGCGGGGCCGGAGGGCCTCGCGGCCGGTGCCCTCGCCGGCGCGGTCGGCGTCTCGACCTCGAACCTGTCGTTCCACGTGAAGGAGCTCGAGCACGCCGGGCTGATCGCGTCCCGGCGCGAGGGCCGCTCGATCCTCTACAGCGCGGCCTACCCGGCGCTCAGCGGGTTGATCCAGTTCCTGATGCGCGATTGCTGCCAGGGCCACCCGGACGTCTGCGCGCCGGCCCTGTCCGCCCTCGACGCCTGCCGAATCCTCACCGATGACGAGCGCCATCGCTGACGCGACGGCCGCCGGAGCCCCGCCGATCGACGTCGCCCCGGGGGGCGTCCGTCCGTGCCGCCCGCCCGAGGCGGTGCGCGATCTGCTCCCGATCGGCGCGGCTGGCGGCCGGGGCCGGCTCACCGCCCCTCGGAGATCCGCCGGCCCTTGGTCTCGCGCTTGTAGAGGGCGATCGCCGCGGCGCATTCGGGCGACAGCTTGCTCAGGTTGGCCCGGAAGCAGGCCTCCACCGCCGGGCCGCCGGGCGGGTGCTCGCTGCAATGCTCGAGGTAATCGCCGGTGCAGTTCTGCTTCAGCGCCTCGCGGATGGAGCTGGTCTGGGCAAGGCCGAGACCGGGGATCGCGAGAAGGCCTGCGGCCAGGATCATCGTGCGGAGGCGGGGCATGGAGGTGTCCGTGCGAAGGATGGAACGGGCCGCGCGAACGGCCGGAGGCCAGCACCGAGGCCCGAATGCGAGCCTGCAGGCCCCGCCGCGACGCCACGGCGTGGACCGATGGAACGCGCGCCCGGACGGTGGACGCAGCCCGCTTCTAGGCGCGCGCACGCCGCCGCCACAAGGCTCGGCCCCGCATCCGTCCCGGGATCGGACGCGGGGGCAAGAGATCGAGACGCCGCGATGAGGCGTCCGGCGTCGACCGGTCAGCCGGCGTCGGGCACCTGGAAGCGGCGGCAGAGATCCTCGAATTCCTGGGCCGTGCCGTAGCGGATCCGGATCTCGCCGGCCTCGGACGACTTCGCCTTCAGGGTCACGCCGAGGCCGAGCGCCAGGGCGAGGCGGCTTTCCAGCGAGCGCACCTCGGCGGTCTTCTCGGTCAGCCCACGCGGCCGGCCGGGCCGCGGCACGTCGTCGGGCTGCTGCTCGGACGCGGCGATCGCCTCGACGTCGCGCACCGTCAGCCCCTCCTCGACGATGCGCTTGGCCACCAGCTCGGGCGCGCGCACGCCGAGCAGCGCGCGGGCATGGCCGGCGGTGATCTCGGCCGCGACCAGCCGCTCCTGCACCTTCGCCGGCAGGTTGAGCAGGCGCAGGGTGTTGGCGAGGTGGCTGCGGCTCTTGCCCAGGATCTCGGCAAGCTCGCGCTGCGTATAGGAGAACTCGCTCATCAGCCGCTCGTAGCCGGAGGCCTCCTCGATGGCGTTGAGGTCGGCGCGCTGGATGTTCTCCAGGATCGCGAACTCGAGCGAGGCGCGGTCGTCGATCTCGACCACCACCACCGGCACCTCGTCGTGCCCGGCCCGCTGGGCCGCGCGCCAGCGGCGCTCGCCCGCCACGATCTCGAACGTGCCGGGCACCTCGCCGAGCGCCCGCACCACGATCGGCTGGATGATGCCGCGCATGCGGATCGAAGCGGCGAGCTCGTCGAGGTCGGTCTCGCTGAAGCTGCGGCGCGGGTTGCGCGGGTTCGGTCGCAGGAACTCGACCGCGACCTTACGCTGCGCCTGCACCTTGCCCGCCTCGTTGCCCGCATCCCCGAAATCGCCGATCAGGGCCGCGAGCCCCCGCCCCAGCCGGGGCCGTGCCACCTCGTCCGCCATCCCGCTCACCCACTTACTCCGTTACGCATCGTTACGCCGTACACCCGAACCGTCCCGGGCCGCATCCGCCCGCCGAAACGGGCGGGTCGCGACCGCTCACGCCGCCGCCGGCACTCGGCCCTCGCGCTGGATCACTTCCGAGGCGAGCCGCAGGTAGGCCTGCGAGCCCGCGCATTTCAGGTCGTAGAGCAGCACCGGCTTGCCGTGCGAGGGCGCCTCCGACACGCGGACGTTCCTCGGGATCATGGTCTCGTAGACCTTCTCGCCCATGAAGCCGCGCACGTCCGCCACCACCTGCGTCGACAGGTTGTTGCGCGGATCGAACATCGTCAGCACGATCCCCTGGATCGTCAGCTTCGGGTTCAAGGCGCCGCGCACCTGCTCGACGGTGCGCAGCAGCTGGCTCAGGCCCTCGAGCGCGAAGAACTCGCATTGCAGCGGCACCAGCACCGCATCGGCGGCGGCGAGCGCGTTGATGGTCAGCAGGTTCAGCGAGGGCGGGCAGTCGATCAGCACGTAGCTGACGTCGCGCGTCGCGTTCGCGTCGCGCAGGCCCCGCAGCACGTTGCGCAGGCGGTGCGCCCGGTCGGGCAGCGAGGCCAGCTCCAGTTCCAGGCCGAGCAGGTCCATGGTCGAGGGCGCTACCGACAGGCGCGGCACCGCGGTGGGCACCACGGCCTGGGCCAGCGACGCCTCGCCCGCCATCACCTCGTAGGTCGAGACCCGGCGGGCGCGCCGGTCGATGCCGAGCCCGGTCGAGGCGTTGCCCTGCGGGTCGAGGTCGATCACCAGAACCTGCTCGCCGATCGCCGCGAGCGCGGTGCCGAGGTTGATCGCCGTCGTGGTCTTGCCGACGCCGCCCTTCTGGTTGGCCAGCGCCAGCACCCGGAGCGGCCGCGCGGGCGCGGCATCGGCAGCGGGATGGGGAGTCGCGTCGCTTGTCATGGGCGCCTGGGAGACGGGAACGCTTGGGGGGAGTGGCAGGCTCTCGAGAGCTAGGGGCTCTTGGGAGCGAGGGCGGTGACGCGGACGATCCGGGCGGCCGACTCGGTTCGGCTCGGAATGAGATCGTGGCCGACTGTCCACCGCGCCGCGGCATCGGTCAATTCCGCAACCGCTTCCCGTCCCTTCGGAAACAGCCCGGTGGTGCCCGTTTTCAACAGTGGCTCGGTCCAGGCGAGAAGCTGGTCGAGCGGCGCGAGCGCCCGGGCGCAGACCACGTCGACCCCGTGGTGATCGCCGATCACCGCCTCGATCCGCGCGTTGTGGACCGTTGCCGGCGCCCCGGTGACCCGGGCCGCCTCGGTCAGGAAGGCGCACTTGCGGGCGTTGCTCTCGACGAGGTCGACGCGGATGCCGGGCGGCCCGGCGATCGCCAGGATCAGCCCGGGGATGCCGGCGCCCGAGCCGAGGTCGAGCCAGCGGCGCGCCTCCGGCATCAGGTCGAGCAGCTGCAGCGCATCGGCCACGTGCCGCGTCCAGACCTCGGCCAGGGTCGCCGGCCCGACCAGGTTCTTGATCGTCTGCCAGCGCGCCAGCTGCGCCACGTAGAGATCGAGCCGTTGCGCTGTTTCACGTGAAACATTCGCGGCGGCGAGCACGCGGTCGCGATCGGCGCTCATCGCGAGGCCCCCGGAAGGCTTCGGACGACATCCGCGGGTTCCCCTCCCCCCCCTGCGGGGGAGGGTGGGCCCCGCGTCAGCGAGGGTCGGGAGAGGGGAGCACCTTTTCCGGAAACGGAGCTCCCCTCTCCCCCCCTGCTCCGCAGGGTACGCTCCCCCGCAGAAGGGAGAGGGAAGACGCGCGTGGCGGCTAGGACCATCCTCACGATGCCACCGCCTCGCGACGCCGCGCATGCGCGGCGAGCAGCGTCAGCGCGGCCGGGGTGACGCCCTCGATCCGCGCCGCCTGCCCCAGGGTTCCCGGCCGCACGGTCTCGAGCTTGATCCGCATCTCGTTGGAGAGCCCGGCGATGCGCCCGTAATCCAGCCGAACCGGCAGGCTCACCGCCTCGTCGCGGCGGAAGGCGGCGATGTCAGCATTCTGCCGGTCGAGATAGACCGCGTAGGTCGCATCCGTCCGCAGGCGCTCGGCGATCCGCGGCGAGACCGCGCTGAGCTCGGGCCAGACCAAGGCCAAGCGGCCCCAGTCCAGATCGGGATAGGAGAGAATTTGGAAGGCGGTGCGGCGGATGCCGTCCTGGTTGAGCGCGAGGCCGTGGGCCTGCGCCTGGGTCGGCGTCAGGGTCAGCGCGTCGAGGCGGGCGCGCACCGCCGACAGCTCGGCCTGCGACGCGGCGAAGTGCGCCGCCCGCCGGGTCCCGACGCAGCCGAGCGCGGCCCCGCGCGGGGTCAGGCGCTCGTCGGCGTTGTCGACGCGCAGGCTCAGGCGATACTCCGAGCGCGAGGTGAACATGCGGTAGGGCTCGCTCACCCCATGGGTGACGAGGTCGTCGATCATCACGCCGAGGTAGGATTCCGCCCGGTCGAAGGTCGCCACCGCCGCGCCGCCGGCGATCCGTGCGGCGTTGATGCCGGCGACCAGCCCCTGCCCCGCCGCCTCCTCGTAGCCGGTGGTGCCGTTGATCTGCCCGGCGAGCAACAGGCCCGGCAGGCGCTCGGCCTGGAGCCCGGCATCGAGCTCGCGCGGGTCGACGTAATCGTACTCGATGGCGTAGCCCGGCCGCAGGATCCGCGTCGCCTCCAGGCCCGGGATCAGGGCGACGAGCCGGTGCTGCACCGCCTCCGGCAGCGCGGTGGAGATGCCGTTCGGGTAGATCGTCGGGTCGTCGAGGCCTTCGGGCTCGAGGAAGATCTGGTGGCCCTCGCGGTCGCCGAAGCGCACCACCTTGTCCTCGATCGACGGGCAGTAGCGCGGGCCGCGGCTGCTGATGCCGCCGGAATACATCGGCGACAGGTGCAGGGTCTCGCGGATCAGGTCGTGGACCGCTTGCGTCGTCCGGGTGATGCCGCAGCGGATCTGCGGCGTGGTGATCCGCTCGGTCAGGGTCGAGAACGGCACCGGCTCGGCGTCGGCCGCCTGCATCTCCAATCCCGACCAGTCGATGGTGCGGCCGTCGAGGCGCGGCGGGGTGCCGGTCTTCAGGCGCCCGAGCCGGAAGCCGAGCCGGTCGAGGGTCCGGGCCAGCCAGACCGCCGGCGCCTCGCCGACGCGGCCGGCCGGGATCTGAACCGGGCCGATATGGATCAACCCGCGCAGGAAGGTGCCGGTGGTGAGCACCACCGCGCCGCAGCTGAGCGTCCGCCCGTCGCCAAGCACGATCCCGGCGACGCGCCCGTCCCGCACCACCAGATCCTCGCAGGCGCCCGCGACCACGGTCAGGTTCCGGGTCTCGGCCACCGCCGCCTGCATCGCCGCCGCGTAGAGCTTGCGGTCGGCCTGGGTGCGCGGCCCGCGCACCGCCGGGCCCTTGCGTCGGTTGAGCAGCCGGAACTGGATGCCGGCCGCGTCGGCGACCCGGCCCATCAGGCCGTCGAGGGCGTCGACCTCGCGCACGAGATGGCCCTTGCCGAGGCCGCCGATCGCCGGATTGCACGACATCGCGCCGATGGTCGCCGGATCGTGCGTGACCAGGGCGGTGCGTGCGCCGCACCGGGCGGCGGCCGCCGCCGCCTCGACGCCGGCATGGCCGCCGCCGACGACGAGGACATCGAAGGCCTGTGGAGACGTCTCACGCATCCGCGGGATGTGCCGCCGCGCTGCGGAAAGGTCAATCGCCCGGGATCCGCTGAGCGGGATCGCATCGATCGTGCCCCATCCAGAGGCACGGTGCCGTCGCCTTCGGCAACGAATACTGCATTCGATCAGTCGATCCACCCGGCCCGAGCCTTGCCGCACGATGGCCGACTGCGTTCGGCAGTCGAACATGGCGAATTTCGATAGCGACCAGAGATGAAACCCCTTGCGGGCCTCACGATCGCGTGTCATCGACGATCTGTGAACGACTTATGAACGGACAACGGCGTCCGTCCCGGCCACCCGGGATTTCGTGACATCGCAGACCTCGCACGTGCGAGGGCGACCAACGAGGATCGAGACGATGCACATCATCACCATCGGCCTGGGTGCGCTCTGTTGCGCCGGCGGGGCCGTCGCCCACTTCATCGATCCGAGCCAGCGCAAGGAAGGCGTCTTCGGCCTCGCCGGCTTCGGCTTCCTGCTCACCGGGATGTTCCTGACCCGCTCGTGACACGCGATCGGGTTTTCACGTGAAACATCGGGCGTGTTTCGCGTAAGCCGGCGACAGGGTCGACATCGTCGGCGTCGTCCGCCGACATCGCCTTGGGCGAACAGCGCGCGTGACGCGCGCGCTGAGCCCGTTCAACGCAACAACATCGAGCCGCGCCTCGCTCCGCGCACGGAAGGGGGAAAGCCGCACTACTTGCCGATGCAGAAGCCGGAAAACAGGCGATCGAGCACCGCCTCGATCCCGACATGGCCGCCGACCTCGCCGAGCGCGCGAACGGCCAGGCGCAGATCCTCGGCCACCAGTTCCGGCATCGCCGCGACGGCAGGCAGCCGGTCGAGATGGGCGACGCAGCGCTCCAGGGCGTCGCGGTGGCGCTCGCGGGTGATGAGCGCATCGCCGCCGCCGAGCGCAGCCTCGGCCTCCGCGGCGATGGCATCAAGCAGCGCCGGCATCCCCTGCCCCGTCAGCGCTGACACGGCGAGGCCGCCGCCGGACCCGTCGGCGAGGTCCGCCTTCGTCCGCACGCGCAGCACACGGCCGGTCGCCGCGGGCTCGGTCGCCTCCGGGCCCGGCGGCACCAGCATCAGGACGAGGTCGGCTTCCGCCATCCGGCGGCGGGTGCGCCGGATGCCCTCGGCCTCGACCGGATCGTGCGTCTCGCGCAGGCCCGCGGTGTCGACCAGCATCACCGGCAGGCCGCCGAGATCGAGCCGCACCTCGATCGCGTCCCGAGTGGTGCCCGGCACCGGCGAGACGATCGCCGCGTCGCGCCGGCTCAACGCGTTGAGCAGCGTCGACTTGCCGGCGTTCGACGGCCCAGCGAGCACGACCCAGAACCCCTCGCGCACCCGCTCGCCGCGGCGCCCGTCGGCGAGCGCCGCGGCGATGGCGGCACGCAGGCGGGCGGCGCGGTCGAACAGGGCGCGATCCAGGGCCGCGTCGTCGACGTCGCCCTCGTCGGAAAAATCCAGCGCCGCCTCGGCGGCGGCCAGGCAATCGATCGCCTCGTCGCGCCAGGCCGCGACCTGCCGGCCGAGAGCGCCATCGAGCTGGCGCAGGGCCTGACGGCGCTGAGCCTCGGTCTCGGCCTCGATCAGGTCGGCGACGCCCTCGGCCTCGGTCAGGTCCATCCGGCCGTTGAGCACGGCCCGCCGGGTGAAGGCACCTGCTTCGGCCGGACGGCAGCCGGGAAAGGCGGTGAGCGCGCGGATCACGCCGGCCCGCACCGCGACGCCGCCATGCAGGTGCAGCTCCGCCATGTCCTCGCCGGTGACCGTGCTCGGCCCGGGCATCCAAGCGATCAGCGCCCGGTCGAGGATGGCGCCGTCGGCGGGGTCGCGCAGCGTCCGCAGCGAGAGGCGGCGCGGCGCCGGCAGCGGGCCCGCAAGCGCCGTGAGCACGGCACCGGCGGCCGGGCCGCTGACGCGGATCACCGCGATGGCGGCGCGCCCGAAGCCGGAGGCCGGGGCGAACAGGGTGGGGGGATCGCTCATGGTCGGATCGCTCATGCTCGGATCGCTGATGGGGGCCCGGGGCATCCCGGCATCCGCCCATCCGCGCGGGGGCGGCCGTCATCGATCGGCCGCATCCCGGCGAAAGGGTCTTGCCTCGGCAAACGACGTTGCGCAAACCGCGGCGCCGCGAAACCCGTCCGGAGGGAGCACGCCATGGCCCATACCCGTCGCGCGGTCGTCGCCGGCCTGGCGCTCGCCGGGCCGGCGCTCTCCGCCCGCGCCGCCGATCGGCTCGGCGCCGCCGCCGGGCGCATCGGGGCGCTCGAGGCGCGCCTCGGCGGTCGGGTCGGCGTGGCGTTCCGCGATGCGACGGGCGTGTTCCTCGGCCACCGCGCGGACGAAGCGTTCGCGCTGTGCAGCACCTTCAAGGTGCTGGCGGCGGCGGCGATCCTGGCCCGCGTCGCCGCCGGCCGCGAAACGCTCGATCGGCGCATCGCCTACGGGGCGGACGATCTGCAGAGCTACGCCCCGGTCACGCGCTCGGCCCTGGAGACGGCCGGCGGCGGCCGTGCGGAGATGTCCGTCGATGGGCTCTGCGCGGCGGCGATCGTCCGGAGCGACAACACCGCGGCCAACCTGCTCCTCGACGCGCTGGGCGGACCGGCGGCGCTCACCGCCTGGCTGCGCGGGCAGGGCGACGCGGTCACCCGCCTCGACCGGACCGAGCCGACCCTCAACACCGCCCTGCCCGGCGATCCGCGCGACACCACCAGCCCGGCCGCGATCACCCGGACGCTGGACCGCTGCCTCCTCGGCGACGCGCTGGCCCCGCCGCACCGGGCGCGGCTGGAAGCCTGGATGGTCGCCTGCGAGACCGGCGGGGCCAAGCTCCGTGCCGGCCTGCCGCCCGCCTGGCCGGTCGGCGACAAGACCGGCAGCGGCGACAACGCGACGTCGAACGTCGTGGCGATCCTGCATCCGCCGGGCCGGGCGCCGATCCTCGCGGGTGTGTTCCTGACCGGCTCGGAGGCGCCGCCGGCCGCGCGGGACGCCGCCCATGCCGAGATCGGCCGCATCCTGGCGGAGGCGGTGTGATGGCCAAGGCGACGCCGCGGGCGACCCCCGCCTCGCGGGCGCTGGACGAGGCCGGCATCGCCTACGCGATGGTGGGCTACGCCTACGACCCGGAGGCGCCGCGCATCGGCCTGCAGGCGGCCGAGGCGATCGGCGTCGAGCCGGGCTGCATCCTCAAGACCCTGATGGCCGCCGTCGACGGCCAGCCGGTCTGCCTGCTCATCGCCTCCGACCGGGAGGTGGCGATGAAGCGGGTCGCCGCCGCGATGGGCGGCAAGGCGGCGTCGATGCTGAAGCCGCCGGAGGCGGAGCGGATCACCGGCTACCACGTCGGCGGGATCAGCCCGCTCGGAGCCAAGCGCCGGGTGCCGGTGCTGATCGATGCGGGATCGCTCGCCGGCCGCACCGAGATCCACGTCAACGGCGGCGGGCGCGGCCTGCAGCTGCGGCTCGCAACCGCCGACCTCGTCACGGTGCTCCAGGCCCGGCTGGTCGCGTTGGCCGATCGGTAACGATCGGTTCACCCTGTGCGCCGACACTGGCACCGTGTGCCCGGTTTCCGCGGGTCGGGGGACGACGGGCGCATGCGCGCGAGAGCGATGATCCGGGCCTGCTTCCTCTGCGGCTTCGCCGTGGGGCCCGCCGGCGCGGCCGACCTGTTCGCCCCCGAGCCGGGGCCGGCCTATGGCGGACCCGTCGCGAGCGCGCCGCGCTACTTCCCGCGCGGCGACGGCAGCGACGGCGTCCTGCTTCACGCCGCCCCGCCCCCGCGCCGGGTCGCCTGCCTGCCGCGCCGCGCGCCGGTGCCGACCAACGCGCCCGACGATCCGAGCTACGTCGGCTCGTCCTACGGCCTGTCGAAGCCGAGCTATTACGGCCTCACGCCCCCGCCGGGCGTCGACGACCCGTTCGGCCGGCCCCTGCTGCCGTATTGCCGATGAGCGCGGCGAGTTTGTTCCACCAGAAGCGGGGACCTGAGGTCGCCGCGAATCCGCGCCGCTTCACCGCGTCTGCAGACGTGCATTCTTGGACGCAAGGCACGGCCCGGATGCATCATCGTTTCGGCAGGGTCGGCGCAGATCGCAGGCGCATGCTGGCATGCGGCGAAGAGGGCGCTTAAGGCAGCGCTCGAAGCCGCCGCCGGAGCCCGCCATGCCAGCCCATCCCACCCCCGAGACGCAGGCCATCACCGATCTCGCCCGCTTGCGCGAGACGGTCGCCGCGTGGCGCGCAGCCGGCGACCGCGTCGTGCTGGTGCCGACCATGGGCGCGCTGCATCGCGGCCACCTCGCGCTGATCGCGCATGCGCGGACCCTGGGCGAGCGCGTGGTGGCGAGCATCTTCGTCAATCCGACCCAGTTCGGCCCGAGCGAGGATTTCGCCCGCTATCCGCGCGACTCCGCGAGCGACCTCGCCCTGCTGGCGCAGGCCGGGACGGACGCGGCCTGGATGCCGGAGGCGGCCGCCATGTACCCGCCGGGGTTTTCGAGCCGCATCGAGGTGGGCGGCCTCACCGAGGGGCTGTGCGGCGCCTTCCGCCCCGGCCACTTCTCGGGCGTGGCCACCGTGGTGACGAAGCTGCTCAACCAGGTCCGGCCGGATGCCGCCCTGTTCGGCGAGAAGGATTTCCAGCAGCTGCAGGTGATTCGGCGCGCGGTCGCCGACCTCGACCTCGACGTCGCGATCCACGGCATGCCGACGATCCGCGAGGCCGACGGCCTCGCCCTGTCCTCGCGCAACCGCTACCTCGCGCCGGCCGAGCGGGCGACCGCGCCGAAGCTCCACGCGGTCCTGTCCGACATCGCGGCGCAGGCGCGGGACGGCGGCGAGACGGCACCTGCCATCGCGCGCGGGATCGCCGCGCTGGAGGCCGCGGGATTCGCCGTGCAGTACCTCGCCGTCTGCGATGCGGCGACGCTGGCCCCGCTCGCCCGCGTCGACGGCCCGGCCCGCGTGCTCGCCGCCGCCTATCTCGGCAAGACCCGTCTAATCGACAACGTCGCGGTGTGAGCTCCCGGCCGCGCCGGCGTCAGCGCTTGGCGAGCAGCGGCTCGGGCTGCGGCCCGTCCAGCTTGTCGCCCGGCTGATCGTCGAGCTTGCCCAGCGGCACGATCGCCCGCAGCCAGCCGCGGGTGTCGAAGCCGCCGTAATTGCGCTCGGCGACGTCCCGGGTGACGTAGGCCTGCAGGTTCACCGGCCCGAAATTGTAGCCGACGAGGGCGCCGACGGCGAACTGGCCCTGACGCTGGTAGCTCGCCCGGCCGGTCGGCAGGTCGGTGGAGCCAAAGGCGACGGCACCGACCTCGAGCTTGCCGAACTTCTTCGTCGCGGTCAGGTCGAGGTTGAGGAAGTCCGGGTAGTACGTGCCGGTGGGCGAGGTGGTGTCGAAGAAGATCCCGTAGAGGAAATGCGCCGTCAGGTTCCAGCCGTCGCCGTTGTAGGTCGCGGCGAAGCGCTGGTGCAGCACCGGGTTCCGGATCACCACCTTGGTGTCGCTCGGCAGGTAGGCGCCGAGCAGGTAGCTGACGCCGACATGCTGGCCGAGATCCCAGGCGAGCTGGGCCGCGAGCAGGGTCTGGCCGAACCCGCTCTGGTAGCGCGCGCCGTTCGGCGCCGTCGCGGTCACCGGCTGCAGCACCGTGAACTGGAGCCGGGCATCCAGCACCCGCCACGGCGTCGCCCAGATGATGGACGGCAGGTTGACGTTGAGTTCCGAGTCGCGGGGTCGCGTGTCGCGCACGCCGAAGCTCGACGTGTCGATGAGGTACAGCCCCTCCGCCAGCGGAAACCCGGCCGGCAGGCCGACGGTCTGGCCCGGCTGCGCGGCCGAGCCCGCCCGGGCGGCTCCGTGCGCGGCGCACGCCACCGCTGCGCCCACGAGCGCCACCTTCCAACCCGACACCGGCACGCAACCCTCCTCCGCCGACGCGGTTCGCCGGCAAACGGACCATGCACGGATCGCGGCTGATCCGCCGCCTCCGATCGCGGGCACCGCACGATCGCAGGTTCGGCGTTGCAACCGGGCCACGCCGTCGCCGGGACGGCGCCCGGCCGCTCGAGCATTTTGCAGAGAGGTGGATCCCGGCTCGCGTGAAGAAAATGCTCTAGGTCGCGGACTCATAAAGTTCGCAGCCAGACCCGGACGGCAGCGAGTTTGACGCTGGCGAGGAAGTTGTCGGGATCCTTGTCGTAGCGGGTGGCGACGGCGCGGAAGTGCTTCATCTTACTGAAGAAGCGCTCGACCAGGTTGCGGTACTTGTACAGGAACGGGCTGAAGGCCAGGACCTGTTTGCGGTTGGGCATTGGCCTCACGTTCGCCCAAGCACCCTGCTCGGACATCCGGGCTCGCAGCGCATCGCTGTCATAGGCCCGGTCACCCAGCAGGACCTGGCCTTCACCCAACCCGCCCAGCATGTCGGTCGCCGAGCGCCCGTCATGCGCCTGACCGGGCGTGATCTTCAACGCGAGGGGACGGCCCTCGGCATCCACCAGCGCGTGGATCTTGCTGGTCAGGCCGCCCCGTGAGCGACCCATGCCACCGGATCCGCCGTCTTTTTTTTGGCGCAGGCTGCGTGCTGGTGAACCCGCACGCTGGTGGCGTCGATCATCTGCAGATCGCCCTCGTAAGCCTTCGACACGGCAGCCAGAAGCCGATCCCAAATGCCGCGCTTGCGCCAGCGCCGGAAGCGGTTGCCGCAGGTCGTGTAGGGCCCGTAACGCGCCGGGATGTCGGCCCACGGTGCGCCCGTGCGCAGCCGCCAGAAGATCCCGTTCAGCACCCGTCGGTCGTCCACCCGATCCTTGCCGCGCACGTCCGTCGGCAGGACCGGCTCGATCACCGCCCACTCTTCATCCGTCAGGTCAAACCGCGCCATCCTCGGTCCTCCATTCGGAGAACCAACGATGCCACGGCCAAACCGTGCCAGACGTTATGAGTTCACGACCTAGCTCGATGACCTCGACCTTGCCCTTGAGCGCCTCGCGCAGCGCGACCGTGTAGCTGTGCAAGGCGGCCTTGGTCGCCGAGTAGGTCGGGGCCGACACGAGAGGCACGAAGGCCAGGCCGGAGGTGACGTTCACCAGGGCAGCATCGGGCTGCCGGCCGAGATGCTCGATCAGGCCGTCGGTCAGCCGGATGGGGCCGAGTAGGTTGGTGATGACCGTTGCCTCCGCGTCGGAGAGGTCGCGAGGCTGGTCCAGCGCCTCGGAGCGCATGATCCCGGCGTTGTTGATGACCACGTTGAGGGCCGGGTGCTCGGCCGTCATGCGTCGTGCGAAGTCGGCCACGCCCTCAGCGCTGTCGGCATCGAACGCCATGGCATGCATGTTCGGACGTCCGGCAATCGTCCGCTGCAGCGCCTCCGTCCGCCTGCCGGCGACGATGACGATGTTGCCAAGGTCGTGGAAGCGTTGGGCGAGGGCTTGGCCGATGCCGGAGCCGCCGCCGGTGATGAGGATGGTGTTTCCTGACGTCTTCATGTGAGCGACCTTCGTTGTTGTCGCCCATGAGGTTATGGCTCATGCTCTCCGTACCGAAGTAGGCACCGAAAAGATTTATACGCACCAAACGGAGAGTGTCGCATGCGTCGGGCAGAAGCCGATCCACGGATCGAGGCGCGTCGGAAGGAACCGGTCCCAACCGAGACCGATCCGGCCATCGAGGCGTTGGTCTAGGACATCATCGGCAAGGTGGCCGACAAGTGGACCATGTTGATCCTCGAAGCCCTGCACGAGCGCGGCACGCTGCGTTTCACCCAACTCGGCAAGGCGGTCGGCCGCATCAGCCAAAAGATGCTGACCCAAACAGTTCGCCAGATGGAACAGGACGGCTTGGTGCGTCGGACGGTGCACCCGGTGATCCCACCCCATGTGGACTACGCGCTGACGCCGCTCGGCGAGAGCCTCGGTGCCGCATTCTGTGGTGTGTGGATCTGGGCTGAGACGCACCATGCCGAGATCAAGCGGGCACGCGAGGCTTTCGCGTCACGAGAGTGCCGACGACCCATCCAGGCGTGACTCCATCTCACCCAGAAGCTGAATGCAGCCCCCGAGTTTGAATTAGGGAGTTTGCAAGCGGACCTTCCGAAGGTCGGTGAAGGGTCGATAGTAACCTGAACGATGTGTCAGGTATCCAACTGTTTTCCCGACAATTTCAGACGGTTTCGGTAACGTCTCTGAACCAGTCTGGCCTTTTCTCGTGCTGGTAGGTTCGGTAAGTGCCCCGATGCTTCTCCTGACCGACCGCCAAAGGATCGAACTCGCAGTTCCCGCCTATCTCTTCTATGCGCTTACGGGGGCGCCGAACGTGTTCGTTCCAGCTGATCCGGACCTCGTCGCGAGAGCCGAGGCAGATGTCGCCGAACTGCGCAGGAACCTGAGGACTGCCTGTCTGGAGCCGTTTGCCGATCTGACGCCCTCCAAAAGGCAGGCACTCATACGTCGCCTCGAACGCCTCAAGCGGTTGATGACGGCCGACTGGCACGAACGCCCGGCACTGAGCCTCATGCTGATGCTCTGGTGCTTCCTCAAGGATCTCACCGACCGCGAGGTTCTGATCCTGTGGGAGGACTCGGCGATGGATCGGGCGACGCGAAAGCTGAGGCCGATGTGCGAGCATGGCTTCGAGAAGCAGGACGACGGCGTTGCAGCCCAAGAGCAGGCAGGCGGGCTGCTCACGCGCTTCCAGGCGGAGGGACTGTACCGCTGATCTCCGGCCTGCACTCGCAGCTGCAACCGCTTCCGACCCAACCCGGACCTACGGCGTCGTAGCGCCACGAACGTCCTTGGAAAGGGTAAGGTGGGCATGCAATTAATTGCGCGAGCCGCCCTCCATAATTTCAAGTGTGGCCTGCACCACCCTAGGCGGCTCTGAGCGATAGATGATGGCGGTCAGGCGACTGCTGGCCGGCATGCCCGCTTCACGCTGGCTAGCGAGATCCCGAACTGCGCGGCCGTGCTCGCGATGCTGGCTCCGTTGTCCTTCCGCCAGGTCATCACCGATGCATCGTCGATCGCCTTCTGCCGACCGAATGCCCTACCCTCGGCCTTCGCACGCTGAATGCCGGCCATCTGACGCGCCTTGATGTTGGCGCGCTCTAGCTCAGCCACGGCAGCCAGCATGGTGAGCATCGCCTTCCCGATTGGGGTGGAGAGATCGAAGCCCTCGCGCAGGCTGATGATCGCCACGCCCTTGGCCTGAAGCGCCTTAACGGTTCCTAGAACATCGAGGGTGTCACGACCCAGGCGATCGACGGCGCCAACGATGAGGGTGTCGCCTTTGCGAGTGTACTTGAGGAGAGCCGAGAAGCCCGGACGATCCAGCGCGCGCACGACCCCGGACACGCCTTCGTCGCAGAACCAATCCTCGACCTTGTGGATCAGACCGATGCTGTGCCGTTGTGCCTCGACGCTCTGGTCGCCGGTGCTGACCCTAACATACCCGATTACCGACATCCCGCCCGCCATGGCTCAAAATCTATGGCTCAGGACGTAGCGCATGGCTCAGGGTCAAACAACACCTTTGAGCCATATCGCGGTGCCAACCCGCGGGTAGGCTCACAGGGTGTACCTTCCGAGCCTAACTACCAAGGCCGAAGCCGGTCCGTTCATTTTACTGCGTCAGCCGCAGCGTGCCGATGCTGGCCGCGATCTGGTTGAAGGCCGAGATCAGGCTCGACGAGTCGTTGGCGACGAAGGCCTGCGTCGACGTTGATGCGCAGTTGTTCAGAAGGCTCAGGCCGGCGCTGTCGATCGGGTCCGAGGGCACGCTGAAGCCGATCGTGTAGATCGAGATGCCGGCGCTCTTGGCGTTGCTGCAGGCCAGGGCCGTCAGCGCGTCGAGGGCAGCTCGGGAATTGGTGGCGTTCGTGACGTTCTGGTTGCCGGGCGGGAGGCGCGGATTCGGGGTCGAACCGTCGACGTTCTGGAAGTAGCCGGCAGCGAAGTACATCGACTGGTTGAATGGCGAGTAGCCGTTCGTCGCCCAGCTGTTGGCGCCGTCGGTCATCAGGATGATGACCTTGTTGACCGTGCTCGACGCGTAGGGCGCCCCATCGGCGAAGACGCTGCTCGGCGACAGCGTCCGCCAGCCCCACATCAGACCCTCGTGGATGTTAGTCGATCCGAGCGGCGCCATCGCGTTGATCAGCGACTTCAGCGTCGACGTGTTGCTGGTCAGCCTCTGGAGCGGGCGGGTGGTGCAGCCGAAATTCGGGCCATTCGGGATGCCGGTATAGCTGTTCGATGCGGTCGGCGATGCGTCGCGGGCGTTGACGTACTTGCAGGCGCGGCCCTCGGCGGCGGCGAACGAGGTGCTCGACTGCGATTGGCTCGCACAGCTGTTGGCGTTCGTATAGTCGTCGATGTAGCTGTTGAAGCTGAACGCGGAATTGCCGTTATAGGCTGCATACGTCGTGCTACCCTCGCCCGGTTCGTCGGGCGCGAACATTGGCACGTAGTACGAGCTTGGGTTCGAGCTCGTCGGCGCGCCGTCCTGGACGTTGAGCGGATAGGGCAGCGTTTCCAGGCACCCGGCCCAGCCCCAGCCCGAGTAGGCACTCTGCAGCGCCGTGAAGAGGCCGAAGCGGTTGGTGAAGCCGGCGGAGGTCGGTGCGATCACGTTGGTCCAGTGATAGGCCGACTTGCCGTTCTGGTCGATCCAGGTGGCATAGCGGTAGGCGGCCGGGTCGACCGCGACCGCGGCGGCGAACGGCACGATCGAGATCTTGGTGCCGGTGGCGAAGGCGGCGTTGGTGTAGACGTAGTCGACGAAGTTCGTCGCCGCCGTCTGCACTGCCTGGAGCTTGCTCTGGCCGCCGCTCGATTCCGCCATCGAGCCGGTGTTGTCGAGCCCCAGGGCAATCTCGAAGGTCTTGGGCAACGGGGTGGCGCAGCGAGCCGACCCGCCCGGGCGCGGGGCCGTCACGCCCGTGATGCGGCTGTAGAAGACCGGCGAGACAATGTGCGTGGTCAGGGTGATCTGGCGCGGGTTCGCCGTCAACGCCAGCGGGTCGACCGTGAGGCCGGTCGCGCCAATGTAGCCCGTCATCATCGCGACGGCCTGGGTCTGGAGAGTCGCGGTCGTCGTCGCCATCGGCGTCTGGCACAGAGCGGGGGCGGTGGCGTCGGTCGCGGCCTGGAGCTTGGTCTCCATGTAGGTGGCGAAGCCGTAATCGATCACGGCGCCGGTGAAGCCGAGGAGCGGCAGCGCGAGCAGCCC
>NZ_JAKSYA010000010.1:0-946 GCF_022829485.1 Methylobacterium sp. J-059 | reverse complement strand
CAGGGCGGTCTTGGGCATGAGCATGTGGACGCCCTTGTTGCCGTCGACCGTCTGGGTGATGCGCAGGTTCCCGGCGAGCGAACACAGCATGTAGGCCTGGTTGCGGGTCAGCCCGGTGCGGGCGCAAACGTGGCGCACCATCTCGCGCACCGCCTGCCGCATCGCCTCGTCGAGGCTCTCGTGCAGGCCGATCGTCATCAGGTCGGTGGGCGTCTCGGCGAACGGCCACTCGTAGCTGAGGTCCTTGCGCACGGTCAGGCGGAAGGTGCCGGTGAGGCTGGTCTCCAGCGCCGTGATGCAGACCTCGCCGTCGCCCTGCACGCCGTGCCCGTCGCCGGCGTAGAAGCCGGCGCCCGAGTTGTAGACCGGCAGGTAGAGGGTCGAGCCGACCTTCAGCTCCTTGTTGTCCATGTTGCCGCCGAAGCCGCGCGGCACCGCGGTGCCGACGCGGCCCCAGGCGGCGGGCGGCGCCGTGCCGAGGATGCCGAAGAACGGGTCGAGCGGCAGCTCGGTGCCCCAGGGCAGCACGCAGACGCCGCGCGCGACGTCGATGTCGGGGTGGATGGTCTCGTACTCGGTGAACTCGTCGGGCAAGGTCCCGAGCAGGGGCAGGATCGAGACGAAGCCCCAATCCTGGCGGAACGCCTGATCCAGGATCTCGACCTGCAGCACGTCGCCCGGCTCGGCACCGCGGACATGGACCGGACCGGTGACGAAGTGCGGCCCGGGGCCGGGGACGCATTGATCGAGCACCGCGAGGTGCTCGGCCGAGACCCGCGCGGGATCGGGATGCAGCGACTCGCGTCCGCCGGCGGGGAAGGAATGGAGGGTGACCGTGTCCCCGGACGCGATCTCGAGCACCGGCGGCAGCGCGGCGTCGAAGTAGCCGAGCACCATCTTGTCGGGGGTGGCCGGGATCTCGTGATGCGTCGGCATGTGCGCTCCT
>NZ_JAKSYA010000008.1:0-8660 GCF_022829485.1 Methylobacterium sp. J-059 | reverse complement strand
CGCCTCGCTCGCGAACATCGCGAAGGCCGCGGCCTGCGCGGCCACCACCGCCAGCACCAGGAGCAGCGCCAGCCGCCAGACGAGCGAGCGCGGCACGAGGCGGCTCACCGGACCTCCCGCACGTCGGTGGCGAAGACGTAGGTGGATGGGTCGGTCGATCAAACAACGCCCCAGGAGAAACCTCCTGGGGCGTTTGTCGTTTTCCGAACCCAACCGTCTAAAAATCGGGGCAAGAAACAAAAAAGCGCGCCTTTTAGGGCGCGCTTGAGTTGTTTAATTCTAGATGGACTGGAACGAATTCTATTCTATCCGAAGTCGGATCGAACGCAATAGGTGTGGTATAGCTTTTGCCGGGCTTCAAAGGTTATCCCCGCTCACCGCTGCGCTGTAGTCCGATCCGCCGCTTTCCAATGCCCCATCTGCTGCTGCCGCATCGCCGGCAATGCATGAGTAGGGCGGGAAGCTGTACCGCATCCCAGCCGAGGCCGTGGTGACCTACGAGACCGACAGCAGGTTCAAGGCGCGGAGACCATAACGGCGTCAGGTCACGGCTGGCCCTGACGCGTCCCGGTGCGACTTGAAATCCGGCGAGCGTAGTGTCGGACAGGCGACGTGGCGGGGAATGCGCTGACGGGCGCAATGGTAGGAGGGGCTTTCGATGCAGCCATTCCGGCCGCCGGTGCCGCCGCTTCTGGGCTCCTAAACCGTCTGACCGGCTCCGCCTCTCCCGAGGTCGCAACCCTCGCCCGCACGGCGCGAGCCCGCTTTGGCATACCGATCCGAGCCGGGCGGATCCGCGACGCCTTGGATGGTGCTTAACGTGCCCTCGATCGCGCGATTGCGTGTCGAGAACAGTCCCGGCTCCCGGGCCGGCGCCCCGTTCTCATTCGCGGGACGATCGTTCGGCGCCATTCCGTCCACGCGGCCCGGCAATCTCGCCGCGGCAAGCACCTCCTACGATCCACGTCGAGGACTGGCAGGCAGGGATCGCCGATGGCCTCCGGCATCGTCACGAACGGCATGCTCTGCGTCACCGGCCCGGAACTGACGGCGGACGAGTGGACGGCGCGGCCCTGACTCCGCGTCGAGATCGGGTTGCGACCGCCCTAGAGCAGCCCAACCCCATCGAGGACACCAACCATCGCGAAGGCGATCGTGAGGCCGGATACGACGTAGACCACCCATTTGTAGGTGCCTTCGACCCGCCGGTCTGGCGGCAAGGCACGGGTGGCGAGCAGGATGAGGAAGCCGAGGGCCAGCGGCAGCAGGAGCGCGTTCATCACTTCTACGGCGACGTTGAGCGCTACAAGGTTCGGTACGAGCTGCACTCCGATCGCACCGGCGACCACAACTAAGGTGAAGGCGCCGTAGAAAACTGGTGCCTGACGCGGCGACAGGGTGAGGGAGTGCGCCCGGCCCGTCAGGTCGCCGAAGCCCCACGCGAGCGACAGTGCGACGACGTTGAGTGCCACGAACGCCGCTGCGATGATGCCGACCCCAAAGGCGACGTGTCCGAGCCATGGGCCCAGCGCCGGTGTGAAGGCATCTGCTAGTTGGCCGACCGTATCGAGCCCTTGGGCTGTTCCGCGGCCGCCCTTCCCGATGGTGGCGGCCGCCGCGATCAGGATCGCCCCCATCACGCATTGCGAGATGATCGCACCGACGAGGGTATCCAGGCGCGAGTCGCGTGCGTGTTGCCAGCCAAGGCCCTTATCGACGATCGCCGACTGCTGGTAGAAGATCATCCATGGCATGATGACTGCGCCGATATTGGCTGCGATGAGAACCCGGAAGCCGCCGTCGTTTAGCGGTATGTGCGCGAACGAGGCCAGGATTTCGCCTGGGTCAGGTTTGGCCGCAATAGCGAGTCCGATGAACACGAGTTCGAACAAGCCGACGGCGATGGCTACCACCTCGACACGCCGGTAGCCCCCGGTGAACACCAGCCACAGCAGGATCGCCACCGGTAAACCAAGGCTGACGATCCGCGGCACACCGAACAGGTCACCGATGCCGGCGATCCCCGAGAACTCGGTGACGATGGCTCCGATACCGGCCACGACGAGACCGCCAAATGAAATCCAGGCCCAAGCGGGTCCGAAATGCTCTCGGATTAGCGCGCCGTGACCACGGCCTGTCGCCGTGCCGAGGCGGACGGTGAGTTCCTGAACGATGTAGAGGATCGGCACGAGCAGGAGTTGCAGCAGAAGCAGGGAATAGCCCCAACGCGCTCCGCTCTGCGCGGCGGTGATCAGGCTCCCGACATCGGTGTCGGCGAGCATCACGACAAGACCGGGTCCTGCGGCCTTGAGAAACGCGGATATGCGGGGCAGGTAAGCGGTGTCGGGCACGGCATTGCAACCGGAACGGTCAAGGCGGGTTCCGAGCGTCCCAGTAAACCATGGTGCGTCACAGAAACCCGCTCCCCCAGGGCCCCTTGAGCGCGTTCGCCCGGCCGATGCAGCCGACGACCATTCGCGGATCGCGGTGCCCGGATGATCCCCTGATCTGGATGAGATCAGCGCACCGGAAGCGACGTTCAGCCTTCAACCCAGCATGTCGAGGGTCTGGAGCCACGCATGACACAGGGTGGGCCAGACGCTTGCGGGCGTGCCCGGCTCCCCAATGCCGAAACCATGGCCGCCCTTGCTGAAGCGGTGGAACTCGACCGGGACGCTCATGTGCCGACAGGCCGTGTCGAGGATGCGGCTGTTCTCCGGACTGATCACGGGATCGTCGTCGGTCTGCACGAGGAAGAGCGGCGGGCAGCCCGGACGCAACTGTGTCTGGAGCGACCAGGCGGTCCGCGCTTCGGGCTTCGGCTGCTCGCCGACGAGGTTCCGCCGGGTGCCCGTGTTGTCGTAAGGCGGCTCCAGCGTGACGACCGGATAGATCAGGGCCGCGAAGTCGGGACGGGCCAACTGCCGATCGATCTCGTCCACCGGCGCGTAGGTGCGTAGGCCGGCACGCATCGCGAGCGTGCCGGCGAGATGTCCGCCCGCCGAGAAGCCGACGACCCCCATCCGCTGCCGGTCGAGCCCCATCGCCTCCGCCCGAGAGCGCATCGTCCGCATGGCCCGTTGCGCGTCCTGCAGGGGAACCAAGGTGCCGTCGGCCCAGCCCTCGTTGGGTAGGCGGTAGGTGAGGACGAAGGCCGTCACCCCGATGTCGGTCAGCCAGCCTGCGGCCGGATAGGCCTCCTTGACCAGGCCGATGCGTCGATAACCGCCGCCGCCGACGACGAGTGCCGCGGCACCGTTCGGCTTGGGCGGAATGAAGATGTCCAGCAGGGGCTCGGATATGTTGAAGGCGGCCCCATCGATCTCGGCCTGTTGGGTCCCCATCGGGCCGCCCCCACCCGGTGGGGCGCTGGGCCAAAGCCGCAAGCGCTCGGACCGTGGCTGAGCGCAAACGCTGGTTGCGATCGCGCTCGCGCCGGCAGCGAGGATCAAGGAGCGGCGGTCGAGCATGGTGATCCAGCGCGGCGAGGTGGAGCCTTGCAAGCAAGACCCATGCAGCGGTGAAGCGAAATCATCCGGGGACGTTTCGGAGTGAGGCGCCGGGAGCTGCTGTAGCAGGTCCAGCCTCATGGGAACCCGCTTCCCGAGTGCGCCCTATCCGGCATCGGCTGCGGCGCTATCTCAGACTGACTACTCGCGGTTCGCAGCGGTCATAGCGCGAGCGACAACTTCCCGTAGGGCTGTCTGTCCATCCACGAGGAACCAAGCTCGCAACGCATCCGTGGTCTCGGGCCTGTCGTCCACCCGCTCGCGGAACAGGTCGCTGTAACGTGCGAGTTCACGTTCAAGGAATGTGTCAAGGTAGCTCGGCCCTTTCGCTTTGGCGAGGTCGAGAAGGGCGTCATCGAGGACGCGACGCATCATCTCTCCGACCATGGCTGAGACGTAGATGGCTTCAGGACTGCCTTGCTCGGGCTCTTTCAATCCGGTCTCCGTAAGGGTGGGGGATGGCGAGCCTGTGCCCGCCAGCTGAGGCGCCGTGCAATCGCATCGGCGCCTGCCTGAAGCCTTTAGCCCTCATTCGCCTTGAAGTCGCCCCACGAGGATCGCCCGAGGCTCGGCCTCTTCATCCGGCTCCCGCTCGCCGAGCAGCGCGGCAATTCTAGCCACCCACGGTGCCCAGCACCGTCGTTCGATCGTTGCAGAGGAACCGGCGCCCGATGGCGGTCTTGAAGGGAGCGAGCGCTCATCGCGCGCATCCCAGACGCTGTCGCCTAGGCTGCTGCAGAGCGCCTTCCGGCTGTTGCTGAAACTTGAAGGGACCTACCATGGCCGACACGAACGCCTCCCAGGGGCAGCGCCTCCACGAGACCCAGAACGGCACCAAGTCCAACGCGAAGCAGGTCTCGACCGACGCGCTCAACGCCCGGCTCGCGGACGGCATCGACTTGGCGCTGGCGGTCAAGCAGGCCCACTGGAACCTGAAGGGTCCGCAGTTCATCGGCATCCACCTGATGCTGGATGGGTTCCGTACCGAACTCGACGATTACAACGACAAGGTTGCCGAGCGCATCACGCAGCTCGGCGGCACGGCGCGGGGCACGGCGACCGCGGTGGCCGCTGGCTCGCAGCTCGCACCGTATCCGCTCGACGCCTATCGGATCGCAGACCATCTTGCGGCGCTGATCGATCGCTATGCGGTCTATGCGAACGCCGTCCGCCAAAACATCGACGACACCGACGAGGCGGGCGATGCCGGCACGGCGGACCTCTTCACTGAGGTCTCGCGCGGCGTCGATAAGCAGCTCTGGTTCCTCGAAGCTCATGTCCAGGAGCCAACTGGCGCGATGCGCGATGGTGATCACGACGGCAAGCGCTGAGGCACGATACGGCCATTCGGCTGACGCCGGCACGAGAGCCAAGATCGCATCCCTCAGATGAGCGATGCGATCTTGGCGGTCTCGACACATCGATGCCGGGCGGCTTCGTGCCGGGTCGATGGTCCTGCCCGTGTCCGGTGCGCCGAGGAAGCGGTGAGAGCACGATGTTCGCTCTCAGCCTGATCTGCCTCTCGGCGGGAGCCACATTCGCCAGTGTCGCTCCGCAGCGACTCGCGCGGCAGGCCACGTTCGAGAGCATGGGGGGCTGCCCGATTGTCGGCGGCCCCTGCCTGCCTGGTGCTGGGCTGCCGCTGTGCCGCTGAGCGAAGCGCCAACGCGCCTGCCTTACCGTCCCGCCATGACCTCAAGCCACGGTAGCGGCAGCCAGATTGTTGCCCCGGCCGCCCCAAGGGAGAGGCGCGAACGGGATCACCGCGCGCTCGGCCGCCGCGACCGGCAGCACGCCGTCAGAGGCGATGGCAGGCATCCGTGCGGCTACGAGAGCCAGGAAGGCACCGAGAACGGTGCGGCGGGCGAGCTCGGCCATCCGCGCGTCTCGCTCCGTTCGGCAGCGACGAGGCGTCAGCGGCGGGCAAGGCCGAGCGCCCAGGCATGGGCCTCGCGCTGATCGGTCTCGCCGGCCGCGGATCCGGTGCCGGTAGGAGGCCGCAAGGCGAAGGCAGGCCGCGTGATCCTGCCGGGCGTGCAGCAGGCGGACGGCGGGGGAGCGGATCCGGTCGGAGGCCATCGGTCCGACCTCGATGCGCGCGGTCGGCGCGGGAGGACCTTGGCGGCGGCCCGGGCGCCCTCGAGCGCATAGGACATGCACATGCCCCAGGCGTCGCCAGTCACTTCCATGCGGGCCTGAGCCGAACGGATCGCGGCGCGCTTGATGGCGGAGCGGTCGAAGGTGCCGTCGCGGTTGACCAGCGGGGCGACGGTGGCGGCGAAGCGCTCGGCGCTTTCGGTCGAGACGACGACGGCAGCCCTGGGAACGCCTGTCCGAGGTCTCCCGCCTTGCCGGCCTCCTCGCCGATCAGGTGCTGGACGCGCAGATCATGAGTCGGCCAGTCCCGAGCAACATATCCGGGCGCTACTCAGCGCAGACTTCCTGCTGGACGAGCACGACCTTCCGCTTCCTTCGCTGCCTCAGCAGATCGTCCACGGGGCGAAACGCGGAGCCGACCGATGCCAGGAGCCTTCGAGCGTGCGGGTCTGAAGTTCATCTCCGAAATCGGAGGTGGTTCCGGCAGCCGGTTCCGTGAGGAGAAGGCGCGGAGCCGGACGAAAATCACCGTCCGGATCAGCTCGCCAGCAGGAACGAGGCTGGCCGAAGGGACGGAACGAACGGCCGCGCCGAGCCGAGCCGCATTCAAATGTTTCGCGTCTCATGGCTCGAACATGCGTATCTCGCGCTTTGAGCCCTAACCCCAATCCTGGCTGTCCAGCGTGCACGCGCCATTGGCGACGCTTGCGATGGCCGACATCGCGGCGTCGAGGGAGGCGTGCGCGCGTTTCACAGTCACGAGAAGGCCCGCCTCATCCGGCTGGATCTGGAAATCGTCGGTATCCTTCGGCCTTGTGATCTTGCCGAGGCTCCGTCCCAGCCGATCTTTGAGATCCCATGCCTTGCCGGCCGACCCTGTCGGTGTGAGAACGACGTCCATTCATCTGATCCTTAAGAGCGGGGAGGGTCGCTCCAAAGCCCTACAATTTCGGTCGAAGGTCAGGCAATTCAGGAGCAGGACCACATCGCGACCAATCAGGACTGCGCTGTCGATGCCCTTCTGCGACAGATCGAGTGGAACCGCTTCGACGATACCGAAGTGGGCCACACACCGTTCTTGAATGAGTCGGCCTCGGCGACGATCGCGGCGCAGCTTCGCACAATCGGTGAAAGCATTCACGCCATCGGAGGACTGGATGCGGTCGACGAGGCGATCCTCCGGATCACCGAAATGAATTCCGGCTTTTCCGACCAGCGGTCGAGGCTCTTGGAAGCGCTTTGGTCTTCCATAGGCCACGATGTCGGGACGGCGTGACGCTGGATGTTCCCGCCCTCGATCCTGCCAGCCGTGGCGATCAACTTGCAGGCTTTGGCTTCGACGACCGGTGAACGCTTGATGTCGGGCCTTCAAGCGCATGCCTCACTGATCGTCCTTTCCGCTGTCGCCCTTCTCGGCGTTCGCAGCGTTGCCCGTGACCGTCATGCGAACGTGGTTGGCGGCTTCACGATGTTTTTCAATACGAGCTTGCGCCAACGTATCGTCGGCTTCGGCATCCCTTTCGGCTGCAGGGGAACGCCCGGCATCGTCAGCCCTGTGAGATCGCTGATCCGCGAGGCTCGGTTGCTGAGGCATAAAACGCTCCTTGCATGTTCGATTCCGTGATCCGGCAGCGAGTTCAGATCAGGCACGTCCGAGCCACATCAGGAGGAACCCTGCCAGGGGTAGGCTGAAGCCCAGCACCACCCGGATATCGAGTTCCTTGGAATGCTGTGCCATGCGCCATCGGCGACAGGCCAAGTGCTCCGCTTCCATTCCCAGGATCATAAGACATAGACCAACGTACACCGGCATGGACGGCAGCGCGATTTCTCGCATGATCGCCTCATTTTGCTGGTTATGAAGGGACAACGCCTCGCGGAGGCAATCGGGTACAGAGAAAATAACTCCAAAGGATCCTGAGGATTTCAGCTGAGATTGAGCAAGATCCTGGCGGGCATCGGGGCCGCCGGCACGCCGATGGTGGGGCGGCGCGCATGAGGTCGTCGTTGCGCGGTGCCGCGAGCACGTCGCGACAAACAAAAGCGGTCGCCGCCACCGTGCGGGCGTCTAGGCGGCAGGTACCGTCGTGAACCGAGCGTCCCGATCGGTACTTTCGGCTCGTCCTGGACTTACCGCGCAGTCTGCCAAAGGGCTGTTATCTCTCGAAATGCCGTATCGGCACTTGCCTCAGATGCCCCCTGTGATCCGAAAGATCGGATCGATTGGCGTACGACCAAATCATCCTTCATGATCGTCCAGTCGAAGCGTCCTGGCTCCGACTTGGACGGGTTGATCCGTATCGTATGCGGGTTCGGTGTGAAGGTGATCATGCCCGACATATAGGGCCTCGGCGCGTACAGCGTTCAAGGCGTGATCGAGCCGGCGGATCGCCGAGGGGCTCAAGAGGGCCGCCTGCGCCGGGCAGCGCCTTCCCTGTTCGCCGGCACTATACCAACACTGGGTACGCAGACGTATGCCGGCCCGGCCGCCTCTGCTGATCGACCGGCTGGCAACGGATCACGGGCACCTTCCCAGCAAGCCGGGCTCAGGACCGGATGGCCGGTGCGATGAACGACGCACCCATCCGCCGTGATCGGATCGGAGGACCGGCCTGCTTCGCCTTCAGCGTTCCATTAAGCGCCTGCTAACCGCCGGCCGACACCTTCGCGGGCATGTCGAAGCGTACCAAGCGGACCGCACGAGCCCTTCTCTGGATCACGTCGCTGGCCCTCTGCTGCTTTGCGGCCGTCATGCTGATGCAGATCAACCGGCCCCCGGATCAGGTGGCGAGGCGGATGGGAGACGGAGATCCCATCACAACGGGCTCGATACCGCCCACGCCTATGCGCTGGTGTGGAGCAGCGCCATGGTGTCGGTGAAGCGTCGCCGATCGGCCTTTTGGACCGGAGGAATATCCGAGGTGCCCGGCTGCGCATTCCACGCGCTTACGGGTCCACGATCGAACGGATCGAACGGATCGAAACGAGCTTGAGCTTGGTTCTTCCATTCTCCGGTCGACCGACGGGAGAAGGCTGTCGCTTCTGGCGGCATGC
>NZ_JAKSYA010000144.1:0-43156 GCF_022829485.1 Methylobacterium sp. J-059 | reverse complement strand
GGGGCGTGGGCCGGGCGCACCGCCTCCTTCACCTGCAGGAAGAGCACGTCCTGGTCCGAGTTGCCGCAGAGCAGCGCCACGTAGGCGCGGGTCCCGACGCTGCCGACCCCGACGACGCGGTGGGCGACGTCGACCACGTGGTAGCGGCTCAGCATGAACCGGCGCTCGCGCGGCAGCGTCTCGGCGTAGTGCTCGAGCCCGGTGATCACCGACTCGCGGGTGTCGTCGTCGACGCGCGTGAGGATCGGGGCGTCCTCGCGGAAGCGCCAGCCTCCGTCGACGCGGCGCTCGCCGACGCGGGCGAGCAGGCTCTGGTTGTTCTTCTTGCGCGCCTTCTCCACCGCCTTGCGCACGACGGCCTGGGACGCCTCGTCGATGCGGACGCCGGAAAAATCGAGCTCGTCGGCGCGGGTGGCCTGCTGCCAGACGTCGAGGGACCCCTGCGGCGCGAGGTCCAGCATCGTGTGCTGGTAGCCGCCGACGGCGGCCATCACCGCCTGCCGGCGCTGATCGGCGGGCACCCCGTCCTCGCGGGCCGCGACCTCGATGCTGGCGACGAGGCGCTTCAGGTCCCACTCCCAGGGGCCGATCGTGACCTCGTCGAAATCGTTGAGATCAAGCACGACGTCGCCCTGCGGCGTCCCGAAAAGGCCGAAATTCGAGATGTGCGCGTCGCCGTTCATCACCACCATGATCTCGCTGCGCGGGCTGTGCGCGAGATCCCAGGCCATGACGTGGGCCGCCCCGCGCAGGAAGGCGAAGGGCGAGCTCGCCATGCGGGCGACGCGCAGCGGCACCAGCTCGGGCTGCCGCCCCTCGTGGGCGCCCGCGATCCGGTCGACCGGATCGGGCCGGTCGGCGGGCAGGTCGAGGGCGGCGTGAGCTGCGTGGTCCACCACCTCGCGCAGGCGCTTGCCGGCGGCGCGGCGCTTGTCCCAGGGCTCGCCGCCGGCGCGGAGATCGATGTGCGGGTAGTCGGCCAGCGGCTCCAGGACGCCGGCTTCGGCGGCCTCGTCCGCGGCCGCGTGGTCCTGGCCGGTCTCGGCGCCGGCGGACGCGTCCTCGCCGTGGATGGGGTTCGGTCGTTCCATGGCTGCCTGCGACTCCGATCGACCGGGGACAACCTTGACCGCATAAGTTCGTTGCGGCGGCGGGGATTATGTCGCCATCGAATCCGTGGGGCGTAGCGCGGAAGGGTTACGATATCGGACGCCGGGCCGATCCGGCCTTCACGTCAGCTCCACCGTCACGGGCACGTGGTCCGATGGTTTCTCCAATCCGCGCAGGTGCTTCTGCACCGAGGCCGCGACCAGGCGGTCGGCGGCCTGGGGCGAGAGCAGCAGGTGGTCGATGCGGATGCCGAAGTTTCGCGACCAGGCGGCAGCCTGGTAGTCCCAGAAGCTGTAGAGGCCGGGGCGCGGGTCGCAGGCGCGGACCGCGTCGGTCAGCCCTTCGGCGAGGAGCGACCGGAACGCCGCGCGCGTCGTCGGCAGGTAGAGCGCGTCGTCGGCCCAGGCCGCGGGCTCGGCCGCATCCTCCGGCTCGGGAATGACGTTGTAGTCGCCGGCCAGCACCAGGGCGGTCTCCTCGCGCATCCGCGCGCGGGCATGCAGGCGCAGGCGCTCGAGGAAAGCGAGCTTGTAGGGGTATTTCGGGCTCGCCACCGGGTTGCCGTTCGGCAGGTAGATCGAGGCCACCCGAACCGGCGCGACGCCGTCCCCGGCGACCAGCGCCTCGACGTAGCGGGACTGCTCGTCCTCGGCGTCGCCCGGAAGCGCGCGCAGAACGGTCTCCGGATCGTAGGTCAGCGGCGCGCGCACCAGCAGCGCGACCCCGTTATAGGCCTTCTGGCCCACGGCCTCGACGGCGTAGCCCGCAGCCTCGATCTCGGCGCGCGGAAACGCCTCCTCCTGGCACTTCAGCTCCTGCAGGCAGACCACGTCCGGCTTGGCCTCGTCGAGGAAGGCGAGCAGGTGCCCGACCCGCTGCTTGATCGAATTGACGTTCCACGTGGTGATGCGCATCGCTGGCGTCCTGGAGAGCGGAGCCCGTCATCGGGCCTTCGCACCGCCCTGACAAGCGGAAGGCCGGACGCATCGTCGTCCGTCCCGCAACGAGGTCGCCGGTGGACTGGTTCGAGCCGATCGCCGGCTATTGCGAGCGCGGGAGCCCGGCGTTCTGGGCCGAGCCGGTCAACGCCGTCTCCAACGCCGCCTTCCTCGTCGCCGGCACCGTCGCGTTCCGGCGTGCCCGCACGGTGGACGATCGGCCCGCCGCCGCTCTCGCGCTCCTGACGGCAATCGTCGGCGTCGGATCCTTCCTGTTCCACACCCTCGCCGTGCGCTGGGCGATGCTCGCCGACGTGGTGCCGATCACCGTGTTCATCCACGCCTACTTCTTCCTGGCGATGGTGCGGTTCCTGCGATTCGGGCGCGTGGCGGCGGCGGCGGCGACCCTGGCGTTCGCGGGCTTCGGCTTCGGGCTCGTCCCCGCCCTCGATGCCGCCGCCGGGCGCTCGGTCGAGGCCCTCACCGACGGCTCGGTCGACTACCTGCCGGCCGTGCTGGCGCTCCTCGGCGTCGCGGTCGGGCTGCGATGGCTCGGCGACCCGTCGTCGACCGCCCGGCGGCTCGCCGCGCTGGCGCTCCTGTTCGGCGTCTCACTCGCCCTGCGCACGATGGACCGCAGCGTCTGCGCGCGCGTGCCCGTCGGCACCCACGCCCTCTGGCACCTGCTGAATGCCGGCATCCTCTTCGGCCTGGTCGTCGCCGCCGTGCGGCATCGGGCGGCGTCGCGCCGCCGGTGACGGGGGGCGCCCGGAGACGACCGCGCGACCGGCCGATTTCTTGCGCCTCCCGGCAAATCGAGGCAGAAGGACGCCGCCGCAGCCGATGGGGCGCGCGGCGTACCCCGCGCCCGTCCGCGCTGGCCGACAGGCCGCCGACGGCGCAGGGCAGAAGGCTACGAAAACCAGCATGTCCCAGAGCTTCCGCCTCGGTGTCGCCGGTCTCGGCACGGTCGGTGCCGCCGTCGTCCGCATGATCGCGCGCCGCTCGGCGGCGCTCGCCGCCGCCACCGGCCGCGACATCCGCGTCGTCGCGGTCTCCTCCCGCGACCAGACGCGCGACCGCGGGTTCGACGTCGCCGGGCTGCACTGGTTCGACGACCCGGTGGAGATGGCGCGCTCGGCCGAGGTCGACTGCGTGGTCGAGCTGATCGGCGGTTCGGAAGGGCCGGCCAAGGCGGTCGTCGAGGCGGCGCTCGCCGCCGGCAAGCCGGTCGTCACCGCGAACAAGGCGCTGCTCGCCCTGCACGGCGCGGCGCTGGCGACGTCCGCCGAGACCGCGGGCGTGGCCCTGGCCTACGAGGCGGCGGTCGCCGGCGGCATCCCGGTGATCAAGGCGCTGCGCGAGGGGCTGGCCGGCAACGCGGTGAGCCGCGTCTACGGGATCATGAACGGCACCTGCAACTACATCCTCACCCGGATGGAGCGCGAGGGCCTGACCTTCGAGGCCTGCCTCAAGGACGCGCAGGCGCTGGGCTACGCCGAGGCCGACCCGACCTTCGACGTCGAGGGCTTCGACACCGCCCACAAGCTCGCGATCCTGACGAGCCTCGCCTTCGGCACCGCGATCGACGCCGAGGGCGTCTCGGTCGAGGGCATCTCCGGCGTGAAGCCGCTGGACCTGCTGATGGCCGAGGAGCTCGGCTACCGGATCAAGCTGCTCGGCGTCGCGCAGGCGACGGAGGCCGGGATCGAGCAGCGCGTGCACCCGACCATGGTGCCGAAATCCTCCAGCATCGCCCAGGTGATGGGCGTGACGAACGCGGTGACGATCGACGCGGACGCCGTCGGCGAGCTGACCCTGATCGGCCCGGGCGCCGGCGGCGAGGCCACGGCGTCGGCGGTCGTCGCCGACATCGCCGACCTCGCCGCCGGCCTGACCCGCCCAACCTTCGGCTGCCCGACCGCGCAGCTGCGCCCCGCCGAGCGGGTCGAGATGCAGCGCCACGAGGGCGGCTATTACATCCGCCTCACGGTCCACAACCGGCCCGGCGTCGCGGCGGGCGTGGCCACCCGCATGGCCGAGCGCGAGATCTCCCTGGAGAGCATCCTGCAGCGCCGCACCGGGGAGACGGCGGAGAGCGATCCGCACGGGCGCTCCGGGCAGCCGGTGCCGCTGGTGCTGATCACCTACGCCGCGACGGAGGGCAACATCCGCGCGGCGCTCGACGCCATCGCCGCCGACGGGCTGCTGGCCGAGGCGCCGCAACTCATCCGAATCGAGCGGGAATAAGCCTCCTCGGCGCTCGAAGGATAAGCACTATCGTTCCTCTTGGCTGGAAATTCGGAAACCTGAGTTATTTTCGTGCATCCTGCCTGCGCTAAGCTGTAGGAGCAGGGCACCGAAAACGTTCGGGCCGCGGGAAGGGCTTGGGAAACGATGGACGAGGCGCTCATGCAGGGCTCGCGGAGCGTCGTCGCGCGCACGCTCACCCTCGAACTCGCGCGCGTGACCGAACGCGCGGCCATCGCCGCGGCGGCCCTGCGCGGGCAGGGCAACGAGAAGGCCGCCGACCAGGCCGCCGTCGACGCGATGCGGGCCGAGCTCAACGCGCTGCCGATCGACGGCACCGTGGTGATCGGCGAGGGCGAGCGCGACCAGGCGCCGATGCTGTTCATCGGCGAGCGCCTCGGCAGCGGCAGCGGGCCGCGCGTCGACCTCGCGGTCGATCCGCTGGAGGGTACGACCCTGTGCGCCAAGGACATGCCGGGCGCCATCGCGATCATGGCGATGGCCGAGCGCGGCTCGCTCCTCGCCGCCCCCGACGTCTACATGCAGAAGATCGCGATCGGCCCGGGCTATCCACCGGGGATCGTCGACCTCGACGCCAGCCCCGCCGACAACATCGCTACGCTCGCCCGCGCCAAGGGCGTGCCGGCCTCGCAGATCGTGGCGATCGTCCTCGACCGGCCGCGCCACGCCGACCTCGTCGCCGCGATCCGCGCGGCGGGCGCCGGGGTCCGCCTGATCTCGGACGGCGACATCGCCGGCATCATCTTCACCAACTCGCCCCACGAGACCGGCGTCGACATCTATCTCGGGACCGGCGCGGCGCCCGAGGGCGTGATCGCGGCCGGCGCGCTGCGCTGCATCGGCGGCCAGATGCAGGGCCGGCTGATCCTCGACACGCCCGAGAAGCGCCGGCGGGCGCAGGACATGGGCATCGGCAACCCGAACCGGAAATACGAGCTCACCGACCTCGCCCGGGGCGACGTCATCGTGGCGGCGACCGGCGTCACCGACGGCGCGCTGCTGCGCGGCGTGCGCTTCAGGCCCGGCGTGATCGAGACCGAGACCGTGGTCTATCGCTCGGCCACGGGCACGGTGCGGCGCATCCTCGGCGAGCACCGCCGCACGGAGCGCAACGTCGACTGAGCATGCGCGAACGCCGTCCGCGGAGGCTTCCCCTGCGGACGGCGCGGTCGTTTACCCGATCAGTTCAGGACGACGACCTTGGTGCCGACGTTGACGCGGCTGAACAGGTCGATCGCATCCTGATTGATCATGCGGATGCAGCCCGACGAGACGCTCTTGCCGATCGAGTTCGGATCGAGGGTGCCGTGGATGCGGAACAGCGTGTCCTTGTTGCCCTGCCACAGGTACATGGCCCGGGCGCCGAGCGGGTTGCGGTTGCCGCCGGGGACGCCGACGCCGCTCGGCAGCGTGTCGACCTCGCGGGCGAGGTGCGGCGTCCGGGCGATCATCTCCTTGGGCGGGTACCAGTCGGGCCAGGCCTGCTTCAGGTTCACCGTGGCGGTGCCCGACCACGAGAAGCCCTGCTTGCCCACGCCGACGCCGTAGCGCCGCGCCCGGCCGTCGGCCTGGACGAGGGTGAGCTGGTGCGCCCGCGGGTCGACGATGATCGTGCCGGGCTCGTAGGGCCCGGTATAGGCGATCTCCTGGCGCAGGAACGCCGGGTTGGTCTTCTTCCAGTTGAACGCCGCCACCGGGAACGCGTCGTCGGCGATCGCGGCATAGGCCTTGTCGTAGCTGATCGGGCCGTTGTCGATCGGCCGGTTGATCGCGGCGGCCATGGCCGGGGAGAGCTGGTTGGCGCCGGGCTTCGGCCCGACGGTGAGCGGCGCGGCGGGCGCGTCGGCCGGGCTCTCGGCCAGCGTCTCGGGCGGGCGCTCGGCGAGCTGCTGGCGCTCGGGGGCGAGGCGGCGCTCGGACGTCGCGGCGCGATCGGGAACGGCGCGGCCGAACTCGACGCGGCCGGCATAGGGCTCGTAGCGGCCGGCGCGGAGGCGGTAGAGCGCGCCGGTCTGGTCCTGGAACAGGCGGTCGTCGTCGCCGACGCCGTCGATGGCGCTCGAGGCGAGGGTGCCCCGTCCCTGGGCGTGACCGGGCGCGGTCGCGGACAGGCTCGCGAGGCTGGTCATCGCGCCGACGAGCAGAAGGCTTCGCAGGGTATTCGACATGGCGGTTCGAAACGTCCTTGATCCGAGGTCCCCGGGTCGGCGCGGGGCCGGCACGGAACCTTGAGTCACGCGGTCGTGCAGCGGCGGCCGCGATCCGGTGGTGACGATCCAAGGCTTAGCAAGTCCCGGCCCGTCGCGTCATCCTCCGCAGCGTCCCGGACGCCGTTTCATCGCGTGCCGTCGATTCCTTGCAACGGTCGGCGCCGAGCGCGCGCTCGTCTATCGAGAATCTGCCGGGTCGTGAGATCTGCAGTGCAGAGCCGGTGCGTGGCCGGAACGGGAGGCGAGAGCTGGATCGCAGCATCCGGGCGCCCGTCGGCACCCGCCCTTTACCATGCCCGATCGTTCCCGGCAGAGCGGGGACAAGTTGCAGAGACGCGATTGATTTGTCGCCCCTCTTGGCGCCAACAGTATCGCAGATCACACCATCTTCGGACATCGACCCGTGTCATCCGCTTCGAACTTGCGCGCGCGCCTCGCGGCGTCGCTCCTGGCGCTCGCCTGCGTCGTCGCGGTCCCGGCCGTCGCGCGGGACGCCGCGAAGCGTCCGGAGCGCCCGCGCCCGGTCCAGACCGTCGAGCCGGACGCGTCCGAGCCGAAGGCCGCCTGGACGGCGGGGACCGCGCCGCCGGATTGCACGCGTGCCCGCCGCAAGTTGTGGCAGCCCGAGCAGGGCTGGATCGTGAAGGCCATCACCACCTGCCATTGAGGCTGCGATCCGGCATCCGATCTCGGAGACGTGATCGGTTGATCCGTGGGCCATGCACCCGCACGGGATGCCCGTGGATTGGGCGGATTCCGGCGATCGCATCCTGCCCAGGCATCGTTGCCCTGAAACCCAGCACCGGGTGCTCGCGGGACGGCCGCATCCCGTCCCGTCGCCGGGCCCATTGCACCCCGAAGGTCCGACCCTCCGGAGCGCCGGTTCGTCAGGCCGGGGGCATCCGGCGTCGCGTCCGCGTCTGGCACGGTTGCTGCTTGGGGTGGTGCGCTGCGCCATGCGCGGCACGCTGGGCAACGAAGCCTCGCAATGCGGACGGTGTGAGTCCGGTTCCTCCGGCATGAGCGGCTGCGCCCGAGCGCCCGCCCGATCAAGACGAGCACCCACGATGGCCTCCTTCAAGACCGTGATGAAGTCGGGACATCCCCCGACGCTGTTCGCCGCCTTCCTCTACTTCGACTTCTGCTTCGCGATCTGGGTCCTCAACGGCGCCATGGGGCCGTTCATCACCGAGACCTACAAGCTCTCGCCGGCCCAGACCGGGTTCATGATCTCGCTGCCGATCCTCGCCGGCGCGATCATGCGCTTCCCGCTCGGGGTGCTCGCCCAGTACATCGGCCGGAAGAACGCCGCCATCACCGAGATGAGCGTCATCATGCTGGCGATGGCCTACGGGTTCTTCTTCATCTCCAGCTACAACGACGTGCTCGCCATGGGCGTGCTGCTCGGCATCGCCGGCGCCTCGTTCGGCGTGGCCCTGTCGCTCGGCTCGGGCTGGTTCCCGCCGGAGCACAAGGGGCTCGCGATGGGCATCGCCGGCGCCGGAAATTCCGGCACCGTGCTCGCCGTGCTGTTCGCGCCGCCGCTCGCCCAGGCCTACGGCTGGCAGGCGGTCTACGGCTTCGCCGGCTGCGTCATGGCGATCCCGCTCATCGTGATGATCGTCCTCGCCAAGGAGCCCCCGGATCTCGAGCACCAGTCCTTCAAGGACCACATCTCGTGCCTGTTCACCAAGGACGGCTGGGCCTTCTCGCTGATCTACGTCATCACCTTCGGCGGCTTCATCGGCCTGTCGAACTTCCTGCCGACGTTCTTCTACGAGCAGTTCGCGGTGACCAAGGTCGAGGCCGGCCGTCTCACCATGCTCGCCGCCTTCATGGGCTCGGGCATCCGCATCCTCGGCGGCTACTTCGCCGACCGCCTCGGCGGCATCGCCGTGCTCTCGGTCGTCCTGCTCGCCTCGATCGCCTCGTTCCTGGCGCTGACCGCGACGCCGTCGCTGGCCGCGACCACGATCCTGTTCATGCTCTGCTTCGCCGCGCTCGGCGCCGGCAACGGTGCGCTGTTCCAGCTCGTGCCGCTGCGCTACCCCACCAACACCGCGGTGTCGGGCTCGATGATCGGCGAGATCGGGGCGCTCGGCGGCGCGATCCTGCCGAACGTCATGGGCTTCTCGAAGCAGTATACCGGCGCCTTCGCCACCGGCTTCGTCGTCTACGCCGTCTTCGCCGGGATCGTGCTCGGCTGCCTGTTCCTGTGGCAGCGCAAGTGGGTCGGCACCTGGGTCGGCCCGCGCGGCAAGGTGCTCGATCCGTCGGCCACCCCGGCCGCGAACGACGGCATGCGCGCCGCCACGGCCTGAACCCTCCACCATCGTCACGGATTAGCACGGGGGCTTCGGCCCCCGTTTTTCGTTTCGCCACCAGCCGACGGCGAGAAGGGCGAGCGGGGACGGCGCGACGCGACCGTCGCGTTCGCTGCCTCAGCTCGACGCGAGGGACGCGCAGTCCGGTGCCGTGCTCGGCCCGCCACGGGTGCGATCGACCCGCCCCAGCCTCGCTCGCGCTGCCCGAGCCATCCCGACGCCGCCGTCGGCCGACGTCGCGGTGGATTGCGCCTGCGGAAAAAACCGGGTCTTTGTCACCGACGGTTGCACTCCGGCATCGGCCGAGCGTACTGAATACGTAATGCGAAACGTCGCATCCGGTCGCGAGGCCAGGGTGCCGGCGAGGACCGCCACAAGGCGGCTGCGACAAAAATCCTGCCGGAGGATCGACGCCATGATCAAGCGCCTGAGCGCCACGAACAGCGTGCTGTTCCTGCTCTGCCTGATGTACTTCATCACCTATCTCGACCGCGTGAACATCGCCACCGCGGGCGCCGTGATCATCAAGGATCTCGGCATGTCGAACACCCAGTTCGGCCTGATCCTCTCGGCCTTCGCCTACCCCTACGCGATCTTCCAGGTGATCGGCGGCTCGGTCGGCGACAAGTTCGGCGCGCGGCGCACGCTGCTGGTCTGCGGCCTGATCTGGGCCACGGCGACGATCCTCACCGGGTTCGTCGGCGGCCTCGTCAGCCTGTTCCTCGCCCGCGTGCTGCTGGGCTTCGGCGAGGGCGCGACCTTCCCGACCGCCACCCGCGCCATGCAGAACTGGACCGCGCCCGGACGGCGCGGCTTCGCGCAGGGCATCACCCACGCCTTCGCACGGCTCGGCAACGCGGTCGCGCCGCCGATCGTCGCCTTCCTGATCTACCATTTCGGCTGGCGCTCGAGCTTCGTCATCCTCGGCGCGATCAGCTTCGTCTGGGTCGTGGTCTGGTACCTGTACTTTCGCGACGACCCGTCCGACCACAAGTCGATCACCCGAGCCGAGCTCGACCAGCTGCCGCCCCCGCGCAAGGTCGGCGCCAAGCAGTCGGTGCCGTGGGGCGCGCTGACCAGGCGCATCCTGCCCGTCACGATCACCTATTTCTGCTACGGCTGGACCCTGTGGCTGTTCCTCGGCTGGCTGCCGAGCTTCTTCAAGCAGAGCTACGGCCTCGACCTGAAGAACTCGGCGCTGTTCGCCTCGGGCGTGTTCTTCGCCGGCGTCGTCGGCGACACGCTGGGCGGCGTGCTCTCCGACCGGATCTTCGAGAAGACCGGCAACCTCAAGCTCGCGCGCCTCTCGATCGTCGTGATCGGCTTTCTCGGCGCGGCAGCGAGCCTGACCGGCGTGTTCTTCACCCGCGACCTCACCTACGTCGCGCTGCTGCTGTCCTCGGGCTTCTTCTTCGCCGAGCTGGTGATCGGGCCGATCTGGTCGGTGCCGATGGACATCGCGCCGAAGTTCGCCGGCACCGCGAGCGGGCTGATGAACACCGGGTCGGCGGTGGCGGCGATCGTCTCGCCGATCGTGTTCGGGCTCATCGTCGACGCGACCGGCGACTGGACGCTGCCGTTCGCGGGCTCGATCGGCCTGTGCCTGCTCGGCGCGGCCACCGCCTTCACCATGCATCCCGAGCGGCCCTTCGTGGAGCCGGCCGAGGCCGGTCTCGTCCCGCCGGGGGCGACCCTTCCGGCACGCTGAGAGGATGCCGATGACGGAGACCCGACGCGAAGGCCCGCTCGCGGGCGTCAAGGTGGTCGAGCTCGCCCACATCATGGCGGGCCCGGTCTGCGGCCTGATGCTCGGCGACATGGGCGCCGAGGTGATCAAGGTCGAGAAGATCCCGGGCGGGGACGACACCCGCCGCTCGGTGCCGCCCGCGATCGAGGGCGAGAGCGCCGCCTACATGATGATGAACCGCGGCAAGCGCGGCCTCGCCCTCGACCTTAAGAGCGAGGCCGGCAAGGCGGTGCTGCACCGCCTGCTCGCCGATGCCGACGTGCTGATCGAGAACTACCGCGCCGGCACGATGGAGAAGCTGGGCTTGAGCTACGAGGCCCTGCGCGAACGCTACCCCGCCCTGGTCTACTGCTCGCTCTCCGGCTTCGGCCGCTCCGGCCCCTACGCCGAGCGCGCCGGGTTCGATCTCGTCGCGCAGGGGATGAGCGGGCTGATGAGCGTCACCGGCGCCGGGCCGGGCGAGCCGCCGATGAAGTGCGGGCCGCCGGTCACCGACATCACCGCCGGCATCCTCGCGGCGATGGGGGTGCTCGCCGCCTACACGCACCGGCTTAAGACCGGCCTCGGCCAGGTGGTCGACACCTCGCTGTTCGAGGCCGGCATCACCCTGACCTACTGGCAGTCGGCGATCGCCATGGCGACCGGGATCGCGCCGGGGCCGATGGGCTCGGCCCATCCGCTGAATGCCCCCTACGAGGCGTTCGAGACCGAAGACGGCTGGATCACCATCGGTGCGGCCAACCAGACCAACTGGCTGCGCCTGCTCGACGTGCTCGGCGCCGCGGAACTCGCCGCCGACCCGCGCTTCGCCCTCAATGCCGGCCGCATGGAGCATCGGATCGCCCTCGCCGAGGCGCTGGCGCCGTTCTTCCGCGGCGCCACCTCCGAGGCCTGGCTCGCGCGCCTGGAGGCGGGCGGCGTGCCGGCCGGGCCGGTGCTCGACGTCAACCAGATGCACCGCGACCCGCACACGTTGGCCCGCGAGATGGTGGTCCCGGTCGATCATCCCCGCGCCGGGACGATGACGACGCTCGGGCTGCCGGTGAAGTTCTCGGCGACGCCGGGCAAGGTCCACGGCCCGGCACCGCTCTTCGGCGAGCACTCGCGCGCGATCCTGCGCGGGGCCGGCTACGACGCGGCGGCGATCGACGGCTTGATCGCGGCGGGCGTCGTGGGCGAGACGACGGCGTGACGATTGGAGAGGACTTCCACCATGAGCGACGCCGCCCCGACCGATGAGCTGCTGGTCTCCCAGGACGGCGCGATCGCCCGCATCGTCCTCAACCGGCCGCACGCCCGCAACGCGCTGACCTTCGCGATGTACGAGGGCCTGGTCACGCAGTGCCTGCGGATTCAGGAGGACGCCTCGGTCAAGGCGCTGGTGATCACCGGCGCCGGCGAGAAGGCGTTCGCCGCCGGCACCGACATCGCCCAGTTCCGCAGCTTCGAGACCGCCGAGGACGCGCTCGGCTACGAGCGCTTCATGGACCGGGTGCTCGGCACGCTGGAGCGGATGCGGGTGCCGACCATCGCGGCGATCGCGGGCGCCTGCACCGGCGGCGGGGCGGCGATCGCCGCCGCCTGCGACCTGCGCATCGCCACGCGCGACGCCCGCTTCGGCTTCCCGATCGCCCGCACGCTCGGCAACTGCCTGTCGCAGGGCAACCTCAAGCGCCTGTCGGACCTGATCGGCCCGGCGCGGGTCAAGGACATCATCTTCACCGCCCGCCTCGTCGGCGCCGAGGAGGCGCTCGCCATCGGCCTCGTCGGCGAGGTGGTGGCCGATGCCGCCGCCCTGGCCGCGCGCGCGACGGAGCTGGCGACGCTCCTGACCGGCCACGCCCCGCTGACGATGCAGGCCACCAAGGAAGGCCTGCGCCGGCTCGCCGAGGAGGCCGCCGCCCCCGAGGGCGAGCCGCAGCCCGGCGACGACCTGATCCTCAGCTGCTACATGAGCCGCGACTTTCGCGAGGGCATGGAGGCGTTCCTCGCCAAGCGCACGCCGGACTGGCAGGGGCGCTGATCCGCTTTCCCGCACGGGCGATCGAACCTCGCTCGATCCGCATTGGGTCGCCCGTTCGCCGCGCATCCCCTCGCTCCGCCTGCGGGAAGAGGGCCGCGACGACCTCGTCGTCGGCGCGGCGCGGCGGCAGCCGAAGGTGAGGGGGCTTCGACGAAGGAGCCTCGTTCGTCCCCACCCCCTCACCCTCGCTACGGCTTCGCCTCCGCTTCCCGCAGGCACGACGAGGTGCCTTCGGGCCTCTCTCCGCGTGCGGGGAGAGGGGAGAAGGGCCGCGCTACCGCGTCGACGGCAGCAGCAGGTCCGGCAGCCACAGGGCGATGCCCGGCACGAGGCACAGGATCAGGATCGCGACCGCCATCAGCACCACGAAGGGGAGCGTGCCCCAGATGATGTCCGAGAGCGGGATGTCGGGGGCGATGTTCTTGATGACGAAGATGTTGAGCCCCACCGGCGGGTGGATCAGGCCCATCTCCATGGTGATCGTCATCACCACGCCGAACCAGACGAGGTCGAAGCCCGCGGCCTTCAGCGGCGGCAGGATGATCGGCGCCGTCATCAGGATGATCGAGACTGGCGGCAGGAAGAAGCCGAGCCCGATCACCAGCCCGAGGATCGTGACCAGCAGCACCCAGGGCGAGAGCTGCATCGCCACGATCGCGGCGGCGGCCGACTGCGAGATGTGAAGGTAGCTCATCACGTAGGCGTAGAGCAGCGACATGCCGATGATCAGCATCAGCATGGTCGATTCGCGCAGGGTCGCGGTAAGGATCGGGCTGACGTCCCGCGGGCGCCAGACGCCGTAGATCGCCGCGATCAGGCCGAGCGCCAGGAGGCCGCCGAGGCCCGCGGTCTCGGAGGGCGTCGCGTAGCCGCCGTAGAGCGCGACCATCACGCCGGTGAGCAGCACCACGAAGGGCAGCACCCGCGGCAGCGTCTCGAACCGCTGGCGCATGCTGTAGGTGTCCTCGGCGAGGATCGGCGACTGGACGCCGCCCCGCTCGTAGGCGGCCTTCGCGGTGGCGTACTCGGCGCGGAAGCGGAACATCGCCCACGCCGCGAACAGCCCCACCAGCAGCAGCCCCGGCCCGATGCCGGCGAGGAACAGGCGCCCGAGCGACTGCTCGGCGGCCACCGCGTAGAGGATCATGGTGATCGACGGCGGCAGCAGGATGCCGAGCGTGCCGCCGGCCGCGATGATGCCGGCGGCGAAGCCCGGCGAGTAGCCGCGCTTGCGCATCTCGGGGATGCCGGCCGAGCCGATCGCCGAGCAGGTCGCGGGCGAGGACCCCGCCATGGCGGCGAACAGCGCGCAGGCGAAGACGTTGGCGATGCCGAGCCCCCCGGGGATGCGGTGCATCCAAGCATGCATCGCCGAGTACAGGTCCTGCCCCGCCTTCGAGCGCCCGATCGCGGCGCCCTTCAGGATGAAGAGCGGGATCGAGAGCAGGGTGATCGAGGCCATCTCCTCGTAGACGTTCTGCGCCACGGTATCGAGCGAGGCCGACGGCATGAAGAAGAACATGAACGCCAGCGCGACGAAGCCGAGCGCGAAGGCGATGGGGATGCCGGCCAGCATCGCCGAGAGGGTGGCTCCGGCATAGAGGAAGCCGATCGCGGCGGTGCTCATCGGGTGATCCTCGCGGTGTCGACGGTGTCGCCCATCGGGTCGGTGCCGCGCGGCGTCGCGTCGGGCCGCCCGTGCATGTCCTTGTTCAGGTCGGCGCCGACGCCGATCTTCGGCGCGACCCAGCCGGCGGAGTTCGGGCCGTAGGTCAGGGCCTGGACGATCTGCACGGCGAACTGGATGCCGAGCAGGCTCATGCCGACGGCCATCAGCGCGTAGGGGATGGCGAGCGGCGGGCCCCAGCTCGATTGCGAGACTTGCCCGTCGACCCAGGCCTCGTGGAACAGCGTCCAGCTCTTCCAGGCGAAGAACACCACGAAGACGAAGCTGATCACGTCGGCCATGAGCAGGCGGGCGCGGTTGAGCTTGGGCGACAGGAACCCGGTCAGCGCCTCGATCGCCACGTGGCCGCGCTTGGCCTGGACCGCGGCCGCCGAGAAGAAGGTCGCGCCGACGATCAGGAACACGGCCATCTCGTCCTGCCAGTCGGTCGGCTCGTGCAGGACGTAGCGGATCACCACGCTGTAGCTCAGCACGAGGCAGGCGCCGACGAGCGCCAGCCCGCCGAGCACCATGATCACCCCGTTCAGGCGCTTCATCGCGCGATCCATGACGCCGAGCGCCCCGGGGATCCGGGGCTCGGCGACCGCCTTCGTCTCGGAGGCGGCCGAGGCCGCGTCGAAGGCGTGGCTCATCGTGTGTGCTCCCGATGCCGACGTCTCGGGAGCGTTCCGCGGCACCGGCCGCGGCGCGCATTCGCGCTTGCCGGCCGTTGGCCGGATGGCCCGGACTGCGCTTGCCTCGCGCTCATGCGACCTGCTCCGCGAGCTTGAGGAGCTCGGCGCACTGCGCGTTCTTGGAGGCGTAGTCCTTCCACGCCGTGTCGCGGGCGATGTCGCGCCACTGCCCCATGGTCTTCTCGTCGAGGTTCTGCACCTTGGCGCCGGCCTTCGCGAAGACCTGCTCGACATGGGTGTCGTCGGCCTTGGCGCCGTCCTGGCCGAAGGATTCGAGCTCGGCGCCGACGGTCATGATCAGGTCCTGCTGGTCCTTCGGCAGGCCGCTGAAGATCGACTTCGACATCATGATCGGCTCGAGCATGAACCAGTACGAGCGCTCGCGGCCGGAGGTGAGCGCCTTCGACAGCTCCTCGAGGCGGAACGAGATCAGGCTGGTGGAGGAGGTGATGACCGCGTCGCACGCGCCGGTCTGCATCGCGGCGTAGGATTCGCTCGACGGGATGGAGAGGGTGGCCGCCCCCGCCTGCTTCATCATCAGGTCCATCTCGCGCGAGCCGCCGCGGACCTTGAGGCCCTTGGCGTCGGCCGGCGCGTAGAGCGGGCGCTCGCGGCTGGCGACGCCGCCCGCCTGCCAGACCCAGGAGACGAGGATGATGCCCTTGGCGTCGAGGATCTCGGTGAGCTTGCGGCCGACCGGCGCCGCCTTCCAGGCGACGCCCTGCGCGTAGGAGGTTACCAGCCCCGGCATCAGCCCGATGTTCAGCTCGGGGATCTCGCCCCCGGCGTAGGGCGACGGATAGAGCGACATGTCGAGCGCGCCTTTGCGCATCGCGCCGAACTGGGCGTTGGTCTTCATCAGCGACGAGCCGGGATACACCTGCACCTCCAGCGCGCCCTTCGAGCGCTCGCCGACGGCCTTCGCGAGCTTCCGGCACATGCGGTCGCGGAAGTCGCCTTCGTCGATGGTGCCGCCCGGGAACTGATGGGAGAGCTTCAGCACGGTCGCGGCCTGGGCCGCGCCGAGGCCGAAGCGCAGCAGGGCCGGCGCGGCGAGGCCGCCGGCGAGGAGGGCGCGTCGGGTCGGCATCATGATGTTTCTCCCGCGTCGCACAATCGCGACTGTATTGTTTTGCGCCGCACAATATACGGGATGCAACGCTTGGTATACATTGAAGGGGCTCTTGTATATTTTGTCAACGCCCCTGCATAATGAGCGGAGAGAAAACGTTGCGCCCGGGAGGGGTTCGGCGATGAGCCAGGCACAGCGCCTGCGGCAGACCATCGAGGACGAGATCGTGGCCGGCCGCCTGGCCGTCGGCGCGCGCCTCGACGAGGTCGTTCTCGCCGAGCGGTTCGGGGTGTCCCGGACGCCGATCCGCGAGGCGCTGCTGCAACTGGCGGTCACCGGGCTCGTCGAGACCAAGCCGCGCAAGGGCACCATCGTCAGCGCGCCGGAGCCGCAGCTCCTGCTGGCGATGTTCGAGACCATGGCCGAGCTGGAGGCGGCCTGCGGCCGCTTCGCGGCCCGGCGCCTGACGCCGGACCACGAGGCCGCGCTGAAGGCGGCGCTCGCGGCCTGCGAGACCGCCGCCGCGGCCGGCGACACCGAAGGCTACTACGCGGAGAACCACGTCTTCCACGCGGTGGTCTACGGCGCCTGCGGCAACGCCTTCCTCGCCGAGCAGGCGCGCCTGCTCAGCCGGCGGCTCGCGCCCTATCGCCGCCTGCAGCTTCGGACGCGGCATCGGCTCGGTCAGTCGCTGGCGGAGCATGACAGCATCGTCGCGGCGATCGTCGGCGGCGACGACGCGGCGGCGGCCGAACGGCTGCGGACGCACGTGGTGGTGCAGGGCGACCGCTTCTCAGACCTGGTCGCCGGCCTGCGCTCCCTCGGCAACGCCGCCTGAACCACCGACCGGACGGAACCATCCGGCTCGGGCGGGCAGCGGGAATTGCATTTACCGCGATTGCGATCGGAGCGGGCGTCTACGCAGAACAACTCAACCACAGATTGTTTTTGATGGTACGATCCTTCGTCTTGGGGCGTGCGGGTCGGAGTCGTCGATGCTCAAGCACTTGGTGAAGACCGCGGGCCGGAAGGCGGGTCTCGACATCTTCCGGGCGAGCACCGATCCGTTCCGGTGGAGCCACACCGTCCACGATTACTATCCGGTCGCCCCGCAGGCACGCTGGCAGCCGCAGACCCTTCCGCACAGCCGCCTGCGAACGGTGCTCGACCAGGGCCGCCCGGATTACGAGCGTTTCGTGTCGGCGCTGGAGGACCACGCGGCGCTGATCCACGGGGTCGCCCACGCGCCCGACATCGCCAACCCGACCGCGCCGTGCTGGAACAACACCTGGTTCACGGCGCTCGATGCGGCGGCCCTCGTCACCTTCCTCGCCTGGAAACGGCCGGCGCGCTACGTCGAGATCGGTTCGGGCACCTCGACCTGCTTCGCCCGCTACGCCGTCGAGGCCCTGTCGCTGCCGACGCGGATGACCTCGATCGATCCCAACCCGCGCCGGCACATCGACCAGATCTGCGACCGGGTGATCCGCCAGCCGCTCGAGGTCTGCGACCTCGCGGTCTTCGACGCGCTGCAGGCCGGCGACGTGCTGTTCTTCGACGGGTCGCACCGGGCCTTCGCCAACTCCGACGTGGTGGTGTTCTTCTTCGAGATCCTGCCGCGGCTGGTCCCGGGCGTGATCGTGCACATCCACGACATCTTCATCCCCGACGACTACCCGACCGCCTGGAACTACCGGCTCTACAACGAGCAATACCTGCTCGCCGCGATGCTGATGTGCGGACGGCCGCCGTTCAAGGTCACGGCGCCGATCACCTATCTCTGCCAGGATGCCGGCTTCGGCGAGCGGGTGAAACGGGTGTTCGCGGCGCCCGCCGGCGGCCCGGACATCCCGTTCCACTACCCGAACGACACCGGCCTGCCGGGCGCCTCGTTCTGGTTCGAGATGACGGACGCCGACTAAAGCCTCAGTCGGCGGCGTCCGCCGGCAGGTCGGCGGAGGCCTCGCCGAAATTGGCGGCGATCACCGGCTTCTTGCCGCGGATGTGCTCGCGCATCAGCTGGGAGAGCGCGGTGCCGTCGCGGGCCCGCAGAAGCTGCACCATGCGGTCGTGCTCCTCGATCGCCCGGGTCCACTGCTCGGGCGTCTGGTGCGCGGAGTAGCGCGAGCGCTGGATGCGGCCCGACAGGCTGCGATAGATCCCCGCCAGCGTCGCGTTGCGGCTCGCGGCCATGATCGCCTCGTGGATCTGGCGGTTGAGGCGGAAGTAGCCGGCCTCGTCGGAGGCCTTCCACATCCCGACCATCGCGTCGTGATCCGCCTGGATCGCGGCGATCTCGTCCTCGGTGACGGTGCGGCAGGCGAGGTCGGCGGCCGTCGCCTCGAGGCCGGCGATGACCTCCATCATCTCCTCGATCTCCACCTGGGAGATGCTGGCGACCCGCGCCCCGCGATTGGGCAGCAGCTCGAGGTGGCCTTCGGTGGCCAGGATCTTGATCGCCTCGCGAAGCGGCGTGCGCGAGATGCCGAAGCGTTCGGTGAGCTCGCCCTCGTTGACGCGCGCCTTGGGCTCCATCTCCCCGGATTGAATCAGCGCCCGGATCCGGTCCGCCACCTCGTCGTGAAGATAACGTCGATTGATGCCGAGGCCGGGATCGATCTTGTTCATGCGTTCGATGCAATCGCGGGCGAGCAGGAGGCGCCCCTGTTTAGGCGCCTCCGAAATCAGTGTCGAGGCATCAGGGCTCGGTCCAGGATCCTGATCACATGTTCTGCCTCCAACCCGAGCCCGTCGTGGATCTGGTGGCGGCAGCTGGTGCCGTCCGCGACCACGAGATCGCCGGGGCCGGCCTTGCGCAAGGCCGGAAACAGCGACAGCTCGGCCATCGCCAGCGAGGTGTCGATGGTCTCGGCGCCGTAGCCGAAGGCGCCGGCCATGCCGCAGCAGCTCGATTCGATCGGGCGCACGTCGAGCCCGGGCACGCTGCGCAGCACGCTCTCGACCGCGCCCATCGCGCCGAAGGACTTCTGGTGGCAATGGCCGTGCAGATGCGCGACGCGGCCCCCCTGGTCGGCGAAGTCCGGCGCGATCAGCCCGGCCTTGAGGTCGGCGGCGAGCAGCTCCTCGATCAGCAGGCTCTGCTTGGCCAGCAGGTTCGCGTCCGGCCCGGGCAGCAGGGCGACGAACTCGTCGCGGAAGGTGAGCAGGCAGGATGGTTCGAGGCCGACGACGCGGGCGCCGGCCCTGACGAAGGGCAGGAGCGCGTCGAGCGTCCGTCGCGCCTCGGCCCGCGCCCGGTCGGTCTGGCCCGAGGCGAGCCACGTCCGCCCGCAGCAGAGTGGGCGTTTGCCCTTGGCGGGAAAGACGCGGTGCAGCCGATAGCCGGCGGCGACGAGCACCCGCTCGGCCGCCTCCAGGTTCTCGCGCTCGAAGGCGCGGTTGAAGGTGTCGCCGAACAGGATCACGTCGCGGTGCTCGCCCACCACGTCCTGCGGATGGGCCGGCTCGCCGGTCTCCTTCCAGGGCCTGCGCCAGCGCGGCAGCGAGCGCCGGGCGGAGAGGCCGGCGACCTGCTCGGAGATCCGCGCCAGCGCCGGCACCCGGTCGCGCAGGTTGAGCAGCGGCGCGAGCCGGGCGGCGATGCCGGCGTAGTGCGGCATCGCGCCGATCAGCCGGTCCTTCAGCGGCAGGCCGTGGCGGGCGTGGTAGTGGTGCAGGAACTCGACCTTCATCCGCGCCATGTCGACGCCGGTCGGACATTCGCGGCGGCAGGCCTTGCACGAGACGCAGAGGTCCATCGTGCGCTTCATCTCGGGCGACGTGAACGCGTCCTTGCCGAGCTGGCCCGAGATCGCCAGCCGCAGGGAGTTCGCCCGTCCGCGGGTCAGGTGCTGCTCCTCGCGCGTGACGCGGTAGGACGGGCACATCGCCCCGCCGGCGAGCTTCCGGCAGGTGCCGTTGTTGTTGCACATCTCGACGGCGCCGCCGAAGCCGCCGGTCTCGGGCCAGTCGAGCGCCGTCGCCTGCGGCTCGCTCACCCGGTAGTCCGGCGCGAACCGCATCAGCGTGCGGTCGTCCATCCTGAGCGGGCGCACGATCTTGCCCGGGTTCAGGCGGTTCTCCGGGTCGAACGCGTCCTTGACCGCATCGAAGGCGCGGGCGAGGCGCGGCCCGAACAGGGGCGCGATGTATTCCGAGCGCGAGATGCCGTCGCCGTGCTCGCCGGAATACGAGCCCTTGTAGCGGCGCACCAGCTCGGAGGTCTCCTCCGCGATGGCGCGCATCTTGGCGACGTCGCCGCCCAGCTTCATGTCGAGGATCGGGCGGACGTGCAGGCAGCCGACCGAGGCGTGGGCGTACCAGGTGCCCCGCGTGCCGTGCTTGGTGAACACGTCGGTGACGGCGTCGGTGTAGTCGGCGAGGTGCTCGAGCGGCACCGCGCAATCCTCGATGAACGAGACCGGCTTCGCGTCGCCCTTCATCGACATCATGATGTTGAGGCAGGCCTCGCGCACCTCCCATACGGACTTCTGGCGCGACGGCTCGTGGATCTCGACCACCGCGTCGGGGAAGCCGTGGTCGGCCATGCAGGCGTCGAGGCGCTTCAGGTCGCGCTTCAGCCCGGCGAGATTCTCGCCGGCGAACTCCGCGAGCAGAAGGCAGTTCGGCGTGCCGCGGGTGATGTCGGCGAGCGTCGCGCGAAACAGCGGGATGTCGGCGCCGAGCACCAGCACGTTGTTGTCGACGAGCTCCACCGCCACGGGGTCGAGGTCGACGATGTGCCGCGTGGTCTCCATCGCGGCGCGGAACGACGGGAAGTGGCACACCCCCATCACCCGGTGCGCCGGCAGCCGCGACAGCTTCAGCGTCACCGCGGTGGTCGCCGCCAGGGTGCCCTCGGAGCCGACCAGCAGGTGGGCGAGGTTCGGCCGCGCCTCGATCAGGGCATCGAGGTTGTAGCCGCCGACCCGGCGCTGGACCTTCGGGTATTTGTCTCGAATTTCCTGGCGCTCCGATTCGGCAAGCGCGATCATCTTGCGCGCGAGGTCTTCCGCGCGGGCCGAGCCGGTGACGCCGTCGGACGCGTTGCCGGTCAGCCCGAAGCCGAAGGCCTCCGCATCGTGGAACAGCGCCTCCATGGCGAGCACGTTGTCGCTCATCTTGCCGAAGCGCAGCGAGCGGGCGCCGCAGGAATTGTTGCCGGCCATGCCGCCGATGGTGCAGCGGGTCGCCGTCGAGGGCTCGACCGGGAAGAACCAGCCGTCGGCCTTCACGCGGGTGTTCAGGCGCTCCAGCACCATCCCCGGCTCGACGGTGACAGTGCCGGCCTCGGCGTCGTAGTCGCGGATGCCGTTGAAGTGGCGGGAGCAGTCGACGACCAGCCCGGAGCCGATCGGCTGCCCGTTCTGCGAGGTGCCGCCGCCGCGCATGATCACGGGCACCCCGTGCTCGGCGGCGATCGTCAGGGTCGCGGCGATGTCGGCCGCGCTCCGCGGCAGCACCACGCCGGCCGGCATGATCTGGTAGATCGAGGCATCCGTCGCGTAGCGTCCGCGCGTGAAGGCGTCGAACCGGGCCTCGCCCTGCAACGCCTCGGCGAGACGCCGCGCAAGACCCGCTCCGTTCCGCCCCGCGACGCGTGCGCCCTGTCGTGCACCCTGGGGCGCCGTTCCAACCGCCACCTGCTCGGCCCTCCGTGCGACCGAACGCGGCCGCCTCTCCTAAATGTATTCAAAATTCATTTTTAGGGAAAGATGGCGCGCATCGCCTTCGCGATCCCGCGCGGCCATGGCACTATGGCGCCGCAACCCCGCCCAGAGGCAAGCCTTCCCGTGACGATCGATCTCTACAGCGACACCCAGACGCGGCCGACGCCGGGCATGCGGGAGGCGATGGCGCGCGCGGTGGTGGGCGACGAGCAGTCGGATTCCGACCCGACGACGCGCGAGCTCTGCGACCGGGTCGCGGCGCTGCTCGGCCAGGAGGACGGCGTGTTCATGCCCTCCGGCACGATGTGCAACCTGGTCTCGATCCTGGTGCAGACCCGGGCCGGCGACGAGATCGTGGTCGACGACCAGTCGCACATCTACAACACGGAAGCCGCCGGCTCGGCCGCGATCGGCGGCGTCTCGGTGAGGGCGCTCCCGACGTCGGCGGGCGTCTACACGCCCGAGGCGTTCCGGGCCGCGATCCGTCCGCCGGCGCGCACCGCGCCGCGCAGCGCCCTCGTCTCCATCGAGCAGACCACCAGCTTCTCCGGAGGCTCGGTCTGGGATCTCGCCGACATGCGGGCGATCCGCGACATCGCCTGCGCGCACGGCCTCAAGGCGCACATCGACGGCGCCCGTCTCCTCAATGCGGTGGCCGCCACCGGCATCCCGGCGAAGGACTACGCCGAGGGGTTCGACAGCGTCTGGCTCGACCTCAGCAAGGGTCTCGGCTGCCCGGTCGGCGCGGTGCTGTGCGGCGCCCGCGACTTCGTCGTCGAGGCGTGGCGCTGGAAGTACCGCCTCGGCGGCGCCATGCGCCAATCTGGCGTGATCGCGGCCGCCGGCCTCTACGCGCTCGACCACCACGTCGATCAGCTGAAGACCGACAACGCGCATATCCGGCTGATCCACGCGGCGATCGCCGACGTGCCCGGCCTGCATTTCGACCCGACGGCCGGGCAATCGAACATCCTGTGCTTCGGCGTCGCCGGCCTCGGCGTCACCGCCTCGGACTTCGCCGAGGCCTGCCTCGCGCACGACGTCCGCATCCGCGCCATCGGCAGCCAGATCCGGGTCACGACCCATCTCGACGTCGACCGCGCCGGCGCCGAGCGGGCCGCCGAGGTGATCTGTGCGACGGCGATTTCGTTCGCCGAGCGCCGGGGGGGCGTTCGTTGATGGTCGAACCCTGACGGGTGGTACCTACATCGAGGGTCCGCATTCGACCCTTTGCAAACATCAGAAAGGTCGCTTGCGACTGTCGACGAGGCAAAGGCCTACGGTCGGGTTGGATAGATCTCCGCCGGCCTGTGTTCTATTGTGTAAGTACGACCTTGCCGTTGACGGGCCCGACACCCTTGGGCACCGGCACGCTCGTCGCGTCGTAGTTTGCGTTCAGATACAGTGTTGGACCGTCGTAGAGGTCGAGGAGCTGCACGACGATGACCGTGTAGGCCGACTGATCGCTCACGGCCGCGCTGCCGTCGATGATGAGCCGACCGGCTGGCAGGTAGATCGTGCCCAGCATCGTGCGGGCATTGTTGCTGATGATACGGTACTCGCGCAGCGGCTTCGAGGGGGGAGATGGCGGGGGCGGGGGTGAGCCTTTCGGGCCCGGTGGTGGTGGAACCGGCGCGGACACGCTTGGCTGCTCTGTCATCAGGAAGCCCGCCAGGGGGCCGCTCACCGGCGCCGACAGGCTGATCGTGGTGTTGGCATCGAACCGCAGACCAGCGGCGTCGCCCATGAAATAGAACCCGACATTCTGACCCGACATGCTGGCTTGCTGATCCAGGATCAGCGGACCGTCCTTGATGATGTAGACGCCCGGGTTGAGCGTGACCTTGGCCGTTCCGGTGATGTGCAGGCCGCCGCAATACGTGCCGGGATCAAGCGTCGTGCTGGCCGTCACCGCAACGTTGCCGGCTGCTGGTCCTCCCGGTCCCTTTCCTGGGCCAGGGCCGGCCGCCGAACTCACCGTCACGCAGCCCCCGGGGGGCGGTGCGGTCACGATGCTGGCCAAAGGATCGTTGATCGCAGGGCAACCCGTGGTCACAGGCGGCGCGAAGTTGGCGCGGGCTGTGCTCGATCCACCGACGCTGCAGATCCTGTCAGCCTTGGCGATGGCGTTGTCGTCACCCTGGATCGCCTTGGCATCTTTGGAGTTGGCATAAAGGGAGCAAGACGTCGCCGACAGGTTCGCGTTCTTCTCCAGATGCAGGCTACCCGTAGCAGCGGGATCGAGGGTGAGCAGGCACAGGCGCATCTTGCCCATGACCGTCGCGGTCGAGCGGGCTGTAATCGGCACCACCTTCACGCCGACGAAGGCTCCGAAGGTGAGTTTGAAATTGTCGGTCGCGCTGGCTGAGACGCCGGTCTTGTCACTGGTGACCGACACCTGCACGGTCAGGGGCCGATCAGGCGGGGAGGGTGCATTTTCGACGATGATCCGCTGAACGATGCTGGCCACCGCAGTCGAATTCGATGGCGCGAGCTTCAAGGCATTACCTGCCGCGAGCGTGGCATTGTCGACGGCGCTCTGCAATTGGCTACGGCGATAGGCTATGCGGCTGTAATCGATGCCGCCGCCAACCAAGCCAAGGAGGACCACGCTGGTCAACGCAAAGATCAGAGCGACTGCACCGCGGCGATCCGCATGGAAGCGTTGCCAGGTCTGCAGCGCGCGCTGCCAGTAGGGGACACGGTACGCGTGGGGGCGGCTTTGCCGAGCCATTCAGGTACCGTTTGCGAGCGTGTTCCCCCGAACGCTCACACAGCAGCACACACACGTTAAAGATGCATTGGCTCTTGGTCTTCAGCGCCTCGGTCTCTGCGACGTGCCCAGTCCCGAACCTCGCCTACACCTCGACGGCAGGCTTGGATTGAAGGCAAAACGTCCGCTTCGGGGCAAACGGCCAGGGTCCGGTTGCCACTCTTCTCGGAAGTTTGGCTACAGGTACCAAGCGTCGGATTTCGACCCCTGGCAGGGTGGGCGCCGGTCGGCAGAGCCGCACGGCGCCCGCATCGTCCCTGCGCTACTCGGCCTTGCGCTTGACGATGGCGAGGGTCTTCGGATCGAGCTTCAGGTCGAACTGCTTGCCGAAGCCGTCGACGGCATCGTCGACCTCGATCATGCCGTCGTCCAGCTCGATCTCCTTCCACTGGGTGAAGCCTTCCTGCTTCAGCATCGCCTCGACCTTGGCCTGCTGGTCCGGCGGCAGCTTCTCGTCGGCCCGCGCCGCACCGGACAGGCCGGCGGCGAGGACGAGGGCGAGGACGGTGGAAGTCGGGCGCATGGCGGTTTCCCTTCGTGGTTGTCGACCGGCGGAGAACAGCCGCGCGAGGAGCCGGTTCCTGAGGTTGTCAGGCTCATAGGCGCCGCCTAGGCTTACTTTCCCGTAAGCCGAAGGCTCCTCACGTCATGGTCACCCGCGTCGCCACCGTCGCCTTCGAGGGCATCGAGGCGCGTGCCGTCGACGTCCAGGTGCAGATCATCCCCGGCGCGGTGAACTTCACCGTGGTCGGCCTCGCCGACAAGGCGGTGGGCGAATCGCGCGAGCGCGTGCGCGGCGCGCTGATCGCCTCGGGGCTGGCGATGCCGGCCAAGCGCATCACCGTGAACCTCGCCCCCGCGGATCTGCCCAAGGAGGGCTCGCACTACGACCTGCCGATCGCGCTGGGCGTGATGGCGGCGATCGGCGCGCTGCCGGCCGACGCGCTCGCCGGCTACTGCGTGCTGGGCGAGCTGGCGCTCGACGGCACGATCACCGCGGTCAACGGCGTGCTGCCGGCGGCGATGGCGGCGGCCGCGCGCGGGCTCGGGCTGATCTGCCCGGCCGCAACCGGGCCCGAGGCGGCCTGGGCCGGCGGCGACCTCGACGTGCTGGCGCCGCGCTCGCTCATCCAACTCGCCAACCACTTCAAGGGCACGCAGGTGATGGCCCGGCCGGTGCCGGCGGTCGTCGCTCCCGGGGCGCCCCTGCCTGACCTCCGCGACATCAAGGGCCAGGAGGGCGCCAAGCGCGCACTGGAGATCGCGGCCGCCGGCGGCCACAACCTCTTTGCTGGTGGGCCTCCCCTAGCCCATCCTGGCCCGCGGCATCGAAGTGGTGACGCCGCTGTAGGTAGGATGATTGCGCTACAGGCTGCGTGCCCTGGCGGCCAAGAGCGTCGCGCTCGCCGAGCGCGAAGGCCGCTACGTCTCTGCCGAGGTGGGCACGGTTGCTACGCCCTGGCCGCATGCACCCTGCTTGGTGGACCACGAGCCGCCGATCACGAACGGCGACGCGGTGATGCGGGACATCCGCGATGTGCTCGTGAGGGAGGGGCCGCTATAACCCTCAGAGATCTTTGGGAAGCTGCCGTCCGGGATGATGGTTCTAGCCAAACGATACTGGTCGGATGGCTTTGAGCGCTTTGCGAAGAAGATGTCCAATCGGGTCGGACCCAAGAACTACTTCCGTCCGCTCGGCGACGGTCGCTATGCCGCTGCCCGAGGGGAAGCAGATCAAGCGACTCCGAAGGTAAAGCATTGCGGATAGCGGCACCTGCTATCCGATACGAATTCATCGAACCCGCCCCGGCCGATCCACGTGCCCGACTGGAAGCCGGATAGCCCAGCGGGATCCTCGGGACCGGCGTCAGCTACGCTTGCTCATGTTGCCGGCCATGCCTTCGCAACAGCAGTCGCCCTTCTTCATCGTGCCGTGGTTCATCGCCATCCGGCCCTTCATGCCGTCCTTGGCGCACATGCCGGGCTTACCCTTGGCAGGGCTGCCACAGCAGCCCATCGCCAGGGCGGGTGCGGCACTCAAGGCCAGCAGAGTGGCGGCGATGATGATCTTGGTCATATGAAATCCCTTCCCTTTCACGGTCACATAGCAGCCTGACGACAAAACGAACTTTCCAGTGGTGTCTCGCGCACGCCCAGGCCGACTTCGGCCTTGAAGAACTGGCGCCCGCCGCCGATGAGGTTCACTACCGCGATGGGCGTTTCGCAGAGTTCGGCAGCGGCCTCGGCGATGTCGTCGAAGTCCTGCTCGCGTGGCGTATCCAGCAGCCGGTAGCGGTCGAGGGCGCGAAGGCGTTCGACCTCCTCGTCGCTCATCGTGGCGCGATCCATGGGGGGTAGGCGCAAACACCCTGAATCATTCCGGAGGATGAGGCTTCCGACGGCACAGGCGATCACATTCAAACTCTCAAAGCCAACCTCGGACCCATTCCTACGGATGCCCGCCAATTCTATCGCGGCAGGGGCCGGGCAACCATAGCAACTGCGTATCGTCCCGGCCGACCTCGGCCGATTACGACATCTCACGGCGACCATCACCGGTTCGGAAGAGATATCCCGATGCTGATCCGAAGGCCATCGGCGTCCGCCGCGACGTCGACCTCGGCGCCCGTCTGCGCGGCGAGGATCCTGTTGATCAGCCGCATGCCGAAGCCTTCCCGGGTGGGGAGCGCCGGCGGCGGACCGTCGTGTTCGTTCCAGACCCAGGCCAGCCACCTGTCATCCATCCGATCTTCGACCGTCCAGGTCACCGTGACCCGACCGCTCGGATGCGCCAGGGCCCCGTGACGGAGGGCGTTGCTGGTGAGCTCGTGCAAGGCCATGCCGACCGGCACCGCGAGTTCGGAGGGAAGGCTCAGGTTCGGCCCCCGGAGCGTGATGCGGTCGTTCTCGTTGTAAGGGTCGAGCTCCGCCCTAAGCAGACCCTCGAACGAGGCGACCTGCGCCTGGTCCTCGGTGATCAGAGCGTGGGTCCGGGCGAGGGAGACGATGCGACCGGTAAAAGCCTTTCCGAACTCCGCCATCGTCACGGACGAGCGCATGGTGGCGTTCAGGACGGCCTGGACGGTCGCCAGGGTGTTCTTCACCCGGTGGTGGAGCTCGCGGACCATCATGGCCTGCCGGTCCTCGAAGGCACGGCGGTCGGTGACGTCGCGCTGGGCCGATACCCAGTGCGTGATCCGACCATCCGCGTCCCTGACGGGGGTGATCAGCCACTCGACCATGTAGGTCGAGCCGTCCTTGCGATAGTTCAGCGCCTCACTCTGGAATGCCTCCCCCGCCTCAAGCGATGCCCGGGCATTTTTAAGGATGGCACGCTCGGTCTTCGGTCCCTGCAGGAAGCGAGGGCTGCGGCCCAGGACCTCCTCCGACGCGTAGCCGGTCAAGCGCACGAAGGCTTTGTTGGCGTATTCGATGCGCGGACCCGGTTCTTCAAGCTCCGCCGTGGTGATCAGGATGGCCTCGCCCGTCGCCTCAACCGCGGCCTTGAGCAGCCGGAGGTCGATCACAGCCGGTTCTCTCTCGTCTCGAAGCGGCACCGCAACCCCCTCCCGGAGCCACCCATAGGTGGAAACCCTACGCCCAGGACGGATGAGATCCTCTATCCCGCCGACCAGGATAGAACCGGCGTTAAACGACTCGGTTGCCCCCCGGAACCATGTGTCACGCCGTTTCCACGGGAGATGTGTTTCCGCGATCCGTCGGAAACCCGAAATGCCGAATTCAAAACTTTGCCAATAAATAGTGGTAAGCGGGATGCAGCAGGTGCAGACCCACCAAGTCGAGGCTATGTCCGAGGCGATACGTGGTCCGCAATCGTCAAGTCAGAACAGGTATCCCCGCCAAACGCGCTCGACGCTCACTAGGATGTACGCCCCGTTCTCGGACTCAGATCGCACACGCCTCTCACTATTGCCCTGCCCCTCTAATGCCGCTGCCGAGAGCCTGACCGGCATGAAAATTGTCTCAGCAGAGCGGGGCGGCCGCAGTGGCGCCCTTTGGCTTGATAGACAAACCCTCCACTCGGCCGCTGGACACACGCTGCACGAGAGCCTTCGCAAACTTGTCGAAGGAAGAAAATCCGTTCGCACCCTAGATTTTATGCAGCCTACTCGGGCTTCTGCATCGCGTGCGAGAGGGCCACGGGCTCGCCGGACGCCTGCGCCTTAGCGCACATGTTCCGCAGAAGTGCCAGAACCTTCGCGCGATCCTGTCCCTCCTTGATCCCTAGCCACAGATTTAGCAGTTCGAGCGTATGGGTTAGCTCGTGTGGAGCCTGATTGGAAAAAACCTCTGTCGAGCAGCCGAGAGACCTAGCAAGCCGATCAAGCACGGCTGTCGATTTTTCGTGATCTTTAGACCGATCATCGAGAATATTCATTGTGTGTCCAATGATTTTCTATGGGTTGGATATGAAATTACAAGGCTCGTTTGGCGTCGAAGTTAGCAAAATCGATTGCTACGATGGCCCTTCATGTATTTATGGTCCGGAGGTGATGGACGGGGCAGGCGAAATCGACGTGATGGCTGAGACGTGCCTTAAGGCTTACGAGGCCGTCGAACAGCACGGCACGCCTGAGATGCACTTATCAGTCGCATCCCACTTGAAATGCTTGTGTTATGCATACCTTGATATGCACGGATTGACTTAGATCTTGATTTCAAGGCGAAAACAAAATCAGACCTTATCTTTATTGGCGCCTTAATCCGAGGCTGGGCCCATTTTCAGGTGAGACACGCGTCTGATACCCGGAGGTGTTGGCGCATCCAGCGGGTCGCATCGTCCAGATTTCCGAACGTCGGGGCGAGGTGGGCCCTAAGCGGACCTAGCGCCACCTCTACGAACCAGTCGCCCACCTGCTCGTGCCCGGGCGTGGAGAGCCGGACCAGGACCGCGACCAGCATCCCGTTCGCCATGACGAGCATCCCGTCCCGGTCGTCGCTACCGGTGTTCACGGCAATGGGCTGCATCGTGACCAGCGTCTCGACGTTGCCCCGCGCGGGCACCGCTACCCTCCCTGCAATTGGCTGGGCCAGTTGACGCTGCGCCGGTCGATCCAGCGCGCGTTCTTAAGATGCAGGTAGTTCGCGTTGAACTTGCAAAAGTCCTTGAGGCGCTCGACGTCGAGGATGGTCAGGACCCTGTGCTTGAGTGTGATCAAGCCCATGGCCCGGAGGTCGCGAAGTGTCCGGTGCACATGGACGTTCGAGAGCCCCATCGTGTCGGCGATATCGGTCTGGGTGAAGGGAAACGCGTAGCTGTCGTCCTTGGAGTGCCCCACGGCCTCCAGACGCGCGTGAAGCTCGCAGAGCAGGTGGGCGATGCGCTCGTCGGCGGCGCGAGCCCCCATGTTGACCAGCCACTCCCGCAGGACGGCCTCGTCGACAAGGGCGCACCACCAGAACGCCCGCGTAATGAGCGGATAGTTTGCCGTGATCTCTTCGATGGCCTCGCGCGGGATGTCAGCGACCTGGCACTGCGAGATCGTGCCGATGTTGTGGTCCATCTGGTCGAGGATGAACACGTTGAGGTCGCAGAAGTCGCCCGGGACGAGGTAGGCCATGATCTGGCGCTTGCCGTCGGCGAGAACCTTGTAGCGGCAGGCGAACCCGTTGAGGATCAGGTGGATGTTGTCGGGCGGATCACCCTCTCGGGCTAAGTCTACGTGGGCACCGACTTGACGAATTTTGGGCACCAACGCGTTCAGCGCCCGCCGGTCCTTGTCGGACAGCGTCTCGTAACTCTCCAATTTCCGGATCAGGGCATGCTGCATCAGGCCGTTTCTTTTCAGGCAGATGAGGAAGCCTATGTCGGAAATGCGACCTCCGTCCAATCATAGGATAGGTTCTGGCCCGAATTACCCTTGGCCCCCTGTCAATTGGCGGCTGCAGGGCGCATGGTGATGGAAGTGGTCGAGGCTCCGCGCCCCCCGTCCCATCGAGGACGGAACCGTGTCGAAACCCATTCAGGATCAATGCCGAAACCATCTGCTTTCGATTCTGATCCCTGACGATTTCGCATTGTTGACCACCCATCTCGATATCGGTCCTCTCGCGGTGGGCGAGGTACTGATCGCAGCCGATACCCTCATCCCCCGGGTCTGGTTCGTCGAGCAGGGCATCGTTTCCATCATCGCGGCGTCTACCGACGCTGGGCAGATCGAGCTTGGATTGGTCGGACGGGAGGGCATGGTGGGTGTGCCGGTACTTCTGGACGCGGGCCGCACCCCCGAGGAGGGGCGCGTCCAGATGGCCGGTATGGCTTGGTCGATGCCGGCGAACAGTTTGCGTGCAGCCCTGATCGAAAGTCCCCGTCTTCACCGAAGCCTGCTTCGGTACGCCCAGGCCGCCAACGTCCAGGTCGCCTCGACGACGCTCGCCAACGCACGTTACAAGCTAGAGCAACGGCTCGCGCGATGGCTGCTGATGTGCCACGACCGGGTCGATGGCGACCTTCTTCTGACGACGCATCGGTTCCTGTCGTTGATGCTGGGGGTCAACCGCACCGGCTTGACCACCGCCGTGGCCGCACTTGAGCGCGCGGGCGTGATCGGAACGAGGCGAGGCACCATCACGGTCCGCAGCCGAGAGGCACTGCTCAAGCTCGCCGGCAGCTCCTACGGCGTGGCGGAAGCCGAATATGTCCGACTCGTCGACGGCTAAGCCGAAGCGCAGCCTTTGATCATCCGGTGAGCCGGCTGGCCAAGTAGTCAAGACGCCAGGTTGGCCCATGGCAGGCCGATGACGACCCTCAGGCCTTCGACATCCCAGTGGAGCGAGATCGTCCCGGCAAGCTGACCTCGGACGGTTCGCTCAATGAGCTTCGATCCGAAACCCTCATGGCACGGTGGCTTGCCGATGCAGGGACCGCCGCGTTCGGTCCAGACGAGACCCATGTCGTTACCATCCCGTCGACAGTCGATGGTGACGGTGCCGCCCTCATCGGACAGTGCTCCGTGCTTGATCGCGTTCGTGGCCAGCTCGTGGATGACGAGCGCCAGGCCCGTCACTGATCCGTCGCCGACTGGGACGTCGTCCACCGCGCCATGGACGAACCGACGGTCCTCGGCGTCGTCGTCGTAGGGGCCGAGCAACGCGACCAGAAGCCCCTGGAGGGTCTGCTGCGGACGGGATGACCGTTCGTCGGGCGGGGCTACATGGAGATATTCGATTGCACGGCTCATCGCCGTGAAGCGGTCTCGCAAGATCCCGGCATAAGATTGCACGCCCGGGAGGTTCCGTGCGGACAGGGTGACGAGCCCGTTGACCAGGGCGAACATGTTCTTGAGGCGATGGCTGAGTTCGCGACTGCGCAGGTCGTGGCTGTCCTCGATCCGTCGCATCTGCGTCATGTCCCGGGAGACGGCGAGGATGCCTACGAGCCGGCCGTCGACGTCGACGATGCGTGAGAGGACGACATCCCAATATACCATCCCGCCCTGGGCTGCGGCGCGCCACCCGTCGAAGCGCGCCGTGCCGACCGTGGATGCCACGGCCAAGGCGTCCGACGCGACTTCGCGAACGACCAGGGGCCACGACAGGGACCATGATCCGTCGCCGGCATCGGCGATGTCGTCGTCGCCGAGCATGCGACGGGCCAGCGGGTTCCGAAGGCGGAGCTGACCGAGGTCGTCGATTACCTCGACGCAGTCCTGGCTCGCGGAGATGAGTTCGCGACCGAGGTTCCAGGCGTTCCACCGGTCGTAGGCATTGTCCTCGGTCTCACCCGAGGGAAGATCCAGACGATACGGACCGCTCGGCGCTCCAGAAGACGGAAGGACGCCGGTCCGCAGGGGGACCACGTTCGAGGTCTGCCCCCGGTCGGTGCCCTGGGTCATGGCCTGATCCTACGTAGCCAGTGAATGCTCGGGCCACATGCGATGATACAGGGATACCGTCACTGATACCCGGCGGCATCATCATAGGATCGAATATTTCAATTTGCCTGACCGGTTGCGGACCGCGTGGGGCCTTCCTCGGTACGCGCAACTACCGCGGTCACATGGGCCGAGACAGCAATCCGCCATCCGGCAGGGTGCCCTATATAGTTAAGGATTCCTGAATCCATGGCGTGTGCGACTGGACGCGTCGCCTTGGCATGCCGTTCAGCCGGCAACCAATGTCGAAACGACCTGTTGAGACCTCATGTCGACCCAGCGTCCACTGATCGTACTCGTGGTCGATGATGACGGCCTCGTGCGCCTCAGCTTGTCCAGGGAGGCATATTTCCAACCGGGTCGAGGTTCTGGACGTTAGCTGAGACAGGCCACGTGCAGGGTGCAGGCCAGCCCGGCGTTTCCATGCTGCAGTGCAACACAAGGCTCCAATGGCCGTTGATTGGACGCTACCCTCGCATCGCGGCGTGAGGGACGGCGTCTGACCATTCGTTCGTCGAACGGAGTCACGATGCTGCTACCTCGCCGAAGGCTAACCCGATGCGCTTCATCCCGACTTTTTCCGTCGTCATCCTCGCCCTGGCCCCGCTTCCCGCGTTCGCTTCTTCCTGCGCCGAGCAGATCGGCACAATCGAGCGCCGCCTGGACAGCGCGGGTGCCATAGAGGTCGCCGGCCTTCGGGATGGCCATAGCCTGCGCACCGGGTCCCCTCGCGGCTTGACGACCGCACGCCTCGACCCTCCGAGCGACCCCGACACGGTCTCGACCCCAGACAATATCGCCATCGCGCGGACTCTCATCATCCGCGCGACCGACGAGGACCGCCACGGCGACAAGCGCGCCTGCGAGAACACCATGAGCGAGGCCAAGGGCATGATCGGCGCGTTGCCGTAGCCCGGATCGAACGCCCCGGGGCCCTCTGCTGGATCGATGACGATGACGGAAAGCCTGGGGCTCGCCCCGACGAACCCGCAATTGCAAGCCATTGGTCGGCCATGCGCACTCGCGCGCCGGTTCGCCAATGCGGCCGGGAGCCGGGCCTACGACCTGTTCGTCCCAATAGGACGTAGGAACGTCCCCCTTTCGCTCGTGGTGATGCTGCATGGCTGCTCGCAATCGTCGCGGGATTTCGCCATCGGCACGCGAATGAGCGAGTTAGCTGAGGAGATGGGCTTCCTCGTCGCCTACCCGGACCAGCCGAGGTCGGCCAACATGGCCAAGAGCTGGAATTGGTTCAGGGACGGCGACCAACGTCGCGACCGGGGCGAGCCGTCCATCATCGCCGGCCTGACGCGTCATGTCGTGAACGAGTTCAACGTGGATCCCACGAGGGTCTACGTTGCCGGCCTTTCTTCGGGAGGGGCGGCGGCAGCCGTCATGGCAGTGACCTACCCGGACCTCTATGCCGGTGTCGGTATCCACTCTGGATTAGCTTGCGGGTCAGCCGCGTCGATGACGGGGGCCCTCCTGGCGATGCGTCGCGGGGCGTCGTCACGACCACGGCGGGCTACGCATTCGGTGCCGACCATCGTATTCCATGGCGACCGCGACACGACCGTCTCGCCCGTCAACGCCGACCAGGCCATCGCTCAGGCACAGCCCGATGCGGAGTTGGACATCGCTACCGACCAGGGACGCTCGGACGGGGGGACGGCGTATACCCGCACCGTCCTGTCCAGACCGGACGGAACCTGGTCATCGGAGCAGTGGGTCTTGCACGGAGCACGGCATGCCTGGTCCGGCGGGCATCCGGCGGGCTCCCACACCGACCCCGCCGGGCCCGATGCCAGCCGAGAGATGCTTCGGTTCTTCATGGCACACCCGATGGGTCGTGCATCCGACCACATTGATGACCGTCGATTACCGACCGGTGAGGCCATGAACGCCTAGCCGTACGCGCGCCGCCTGTTGGGCGGGAATCGATGATGCCCGAGACCGCCACCTACATGGTGCAGTACGGTGCCTCCGGTGGTGCAGTACGACCTTATCCGCGGCGAGCCTTCAACGGCTCCGGCTTCCGGCCATCCGGCAGGATCTTGTCCAGGTGCCGGTGGACGATCTCGGCACTGAAGGGCTTTCCGAGAAACACCGCACCTTCGGGAAGGTCGTCCGGCCCAGGCTTCACGCCGCCCGATGCGACCACGATGGAGATATCGGGCCATCGCCTTGAGGTCGTTCGCGCCAACTCGAAACCGTCCGGCCCGCCGGGCATCTCCACGTCGGTGAACAGCAGGACGATGGACGGTGCGTGCAGCTCCAGCAGCCTGAGCGCCTCCACTCCGTTTTCTGCCGACAAGGCGTGGAAGCCGGCATCTTCCAGGATCGTCTCCGCATCCATCCTGATCAGGAAGTCGTCGTCGGCGACCAGGGCATAGGGTGCGTCGGGAGGGTTCGCCATCCGCATCAAAGCGGGCGTTCTTCGAAGGTTCAAATCGACATGGACGCGGACGTTATCGAAACATCGGCGCCCGTCCGCGACATGACCGGTCGCCATGCCGACGATCTACCAACTTCCGGAGCGAACGCCGCTAGACGCGTTTGATGCCACCGGTTTGCCTTGAACGCGTTGGATGAGAACACAGGGCGAACCGAATGTCGGTTCGCACGACCGAAGTCTCCAAAGACATGAACCAGCTGCCCGCCGGTCAACCGCCGACATCCATCGACCTGTCATCCTGCGACCGCGAGCCCATCCACATCCTCGGGGCGGTGCAGCCGTTCGGCTTCCTGCTCGCCGTGTCGCCCGATTGGATCGTCGCTCGGGTCAGCGCGAACGCGCCGGACTGGCTTGGTCGGCCGGTCGACGCGATGCTCGGGCTGCCCCTCGACCAACTCATGGACGGCGAGGCCATCCACGTCCTGCGAGGGCATCTCCAGACGCTTCGCGGACCCGACGCCGTCGACCGGGTGTTCGGGGTGCGCCTGCTGCCGGACAAGGCCCTTTTCGACGTTGCCCTTCACCTCTCAGGCGGGTCCATCGTCATTGAGGCCGAACCCAGCGCGCCAGAGCACCTTAGCGCCGGCAACCTCGTGCGCAGCATGGTCACGCGCCTGCAGCAGACCGCTGGCTTCGAGCCGCTCTGCCGCGAGGCTGCCCGGCAGATGCGGGCGCTGACTGGCTTCGACCGGGTCATGGTCTACCGCTTCTCCTCCGACGGCTCGGGCGAGGTGATCTCGGAGGCTGTGCGATCCGGCCTCGACCGATATCTCGGACTGCACTACCCGGCCTCCGACATCCCGAAGCAGGCAAGGGCTCTCTACGAGCGAAACTGGCTGCGCATCATCGCCGACGTCGATGGGCCCGGCGCCGCGGTGGTGCCTGCGCGCGACCCAGACGGCGAGCCGCTCGACCTGTCGCTCTCCACACTTCGAACGGTCTCGCCGATCCACCTGGAATACCTGCGCAACATGGGCGTGGCCGCCTCACTGTCGGTCTCCATCCTGCGCAACGGGAAGCTGTGGGGGCTGTTCGCCTGCCACCACATGGAGCCCCGTCACATCTCGCTGGAGCGCCGGACCGGCTCCGAGCTGTTCGGGCAGATGTTCTCGTGGATCCTGGAAAGCCGGGAGCGCGAGGCCGAGGCCGCCCAGGAAGGCCGGTCGCGCGAGATCCACACCCGCCTGATGAGTGCGCTGGCTTCCGGAGGCACCAGCCTGGAGGACCTCTCCGGCTTCCTTGACGAGCTCTCCGGCATCGTGCCTTGCGACGGCATCGGCCTTTGGGTCAACGGCGAGGTCACCCTACAGGGCGCGACCCCGACGGCAGAGGAATTCACCGGACTGGTGCGCTTCCTCAACCGGACCGCCGCGAGCCGACCCTACGCCGCCGACGAGATCGGCCGCGTGCATGAGCCCGGACGCGACTTCACAGAGCGAGCCGCCGGCATGCTCGCCATTCCGGTGTCACGCACCCCACGCGACTTCCTGGTGTTCTTCCGCTCCGAGGTCGCACGCACGGTCACCTGGGCCGGCAACCCCGAGAAGCCTGCCACCCCGGGCCCGAATGGCGTTCGCCTGAGCCCGCGCAAGAGCTTCGAGGCCTGGCGCGAGGTCGTGCACGGGCGTTCGCTCCCCTGGGCCGACGTCGACCTGCGGGCCGCGGAGGCGCTGCGCGTTACGCTGCTGGAGGTCATCCTGAGGCTGACGGATTCGGCAGAGAAGGAACGCAAGGGCGCCCAGGAGCGGCAGGAGCTCCTCATCGCCGAGCTGAACCACCGTGTCCGCAACATCCTCAACCTGATCCGCGGCGTGGTTACTCAGAGCCGGTCGGAAGAACTCAGCGGCAAGGAGTTCGCAGCCCTGGTCGGCAGCCGCATCCAGGCGCTCGCCCGGGCGCACGACCAGATCACCACCGCGAACTGGGGGCCGGGGTCACTGCGCAACCTCATCCTGCTGGAGGCGGGCGCGTACCTCGGGCCGAAGGCCGACCGCCTCGTCCTCGATGGCACGGACGTCCTGCTGGAGCCGCAGGCGTTCTCGGCGATGGCCCTCGTCGTCCACGAGATGATGACGAACTCGGCCAAGTACGGCGCCCTGTGCGACACCCGAGGCCGGGTCGACATCCGCTGGGAGCGCGATGCACTCGACTACCTCGTCCTGCGCTGGCGCGAGAGCGGCGGCCCTGCGGTCCGCGCGCCGACCCGCCGGGGGTTTGGCACCACCATCATCGAGCGATCCATCCCCTACGAGCTTCAGGGCGAGGCCGAGATCCGCTACGAGCTCACCGGTGTCGAGGCGCGGTTCACCCTGCCGCCCGCCTTCGTCCAGGCCGCCCCGCCAGCGCCCGTCGTCTCCGTCGTCCGCGAGGAGGCGACGGAGCCCCTCAGGTTCGCCGGCACGGTGCTCGTGGTCGAGGACAACATGATCATCGCGCTGGAAGCCGAGGAGGTGCTCACGTCGCTCGGTGCGGATGCCGTCGACATGGCGGCCTCGACCCGGGATGCGTTGCGCCTGATCGAGGCGTCGCCGCCGGACCGAGCGCTCCTTGACGTCAATCTCGGCTCCGAGACCAGCATCCCGGTCGCGCGGCGGCTGGCCGAGCTCGGCATCCCCTACGCCTTCGCGACCGGCTACGGGGAAAGCTTCAAAATCCCCACCGACCTCAGAAGGGTGCAGGTGGTGAAGAAGCCGTACGATGCCGACGCACTACGACGCGCGTTCGCCCCCTGAAGCCTTCGGAACATCGTGTGGTTGATACGCAAAGGTTCGGACGCCTCCGTTGGTCGAACGTTTCCGGCCCGGTCAGGCCGTTGGCCGCGGCAGGGTCAGATCGAGTTGGGCGCTCTCCGTGTCCCGCCCCATCCGGCGGTCGAGGGCGCGCAACACTGGCGTGACCGTGACGCCGTGCAGGAGAATGGAGATCAGCACGGTTAGGCCAGCCGTGGACCACAGTAACCCCGTCCCCTCGAAGGACGCGTGCCCGGTCGCGAACGCAAGGTAGTATATCGTCCCCAGTCCGCGGATGCCGAAGAAGCTGACGACGGCACGGTCCTCGACGGGTCGACCGCTTCCGAGCAGGCCGATCCAGCAGGCCAAAGGGCGGACGACGAGGAGGGCAACCAGGGCGAAGGCGACGGCGGTCCAAGTCAGGCCATGGAGCAGTCCCCCGCCGACGAGCACCGCCCCGAACCCGACGAGCAGCACCATCATCAGGAGGCGTTCGAGTTCTTCGGCGTAGTCGTGCATCTTGCGATGGTAGTCATGCCCGCGGCTAGAGGAGCGTAGCGCCAAGGCTGACGCGAACACGCCGACGAAGCCGTAGCCGTCGACGACCTGGACGCATCCGTAGGCGATGCAGGTCACGCCGAGCGCCACGAAGCCGTCGCCGGTGCGGGAGAGCTTCGAAAGGTTGGGCAGGTGGAACATCAGCCATCCCAGCGCTCGACCGATAACCGCCCCGAGCACGCCGCCGACGGCGATCTTCCAGAGTACGTCGATGGCAAGCCAATGAGACCACGACAGACCGGCCAGGCCACTGGTGCCCGCCAAGGCGATGGCGAGGTTCACGAAGGGGAAGGCGAGGCCGTCATTGAGACCCGCCTCGGAGGTCAGGGCGAACCGTGGCTCGTCCTCGTGGTCCTCGTCGGGGTGGCCGACCTGGACGTCGGATGCCAGGACCGGGTCCGTCGGCGCCAGGGACGACGCCAGGAGAAGCGCCGAGGCAAGTCCGAGCCCGAGAAGGGTAGACCCCAGGATGGTCAGCGCGAGGATGGTCAGAGGCATGCCGATGCCGAGGAGGCGCCATGTCACCGACCAGCTCCGCCAACCGAACAGACGGTCGATCTTGAGGCCGGCACCCATCAACGAGATGACGACCACGGCCTCGGTGGCATGCTCGATGAGCTTGGCATGGGAGCCGGGATGGGGCGTGAGCTCCCCGATTGCGGGGATGGCCGACAAGGCCGCGCCGATCCCGACGCAGCAGATGGGAAGCGACAGGGGCAGGGCCCGGAGCACCATCGGCAACCACGCCGTAAGAAGCACCAGGACACCGAACCCGGCGACGACGACGACATAGATTTCCATGTGGACTTAAGTGATTCCGGAACCCTCGGTTCAATGTATCGAAGCATCCGCGACGATGGCGACGGGTCCATGCAGACCGGGCTGGTCGGATAAGTGCGATGGAATGCCCACGGACCGCGGATGTCGCCATGTCCAGTTCCGCCGATCCTTCTCCTACTTCCTCGAATTTCCGTCGTCGTCCAGGGCGACGTAGGTAAAGACCCCTTCGGTGACCTTCTCGGGATCGCCGCCTGTTCGGTCCCGAGCCCAGACCTCGACCCTCACGCCCAACGACGTCTCGCCATCCTGTTGTAGGGTGCAGTAGCAACTTACCTCGTCGCCGACAGCAATCGGACGGAGGAAGCGCATCGCGTCGATGCTGACGGTCGCGACGCGTCCCTTGGTGCGCTGGGCGGCGAAGGTTCCGCCCGCAAGGTCCATCTGGGACACCGTCCAGCCGCCGAAGATGGCGCCGGCGGCGTTAGTATCGCGTGGCATGGCGATGGTGCGCAGGTGTGGGCCATCGGAGACGTTCGGGACCACGTCGCTCATATCGTATGCCTCGCCCCTGGTTTTGGTCGGGTCGAAATACGGACAATCGACGCGGACGGGTTCATGTCCGAGCGCCGTTCCCTGATCGCTCCGGGGCCGCCGCCGCCGGGGCATCCTTCGGCGCGTCCTCGCCGGATGCGGGGCTGACCGCCCCCGCCGGCATGACGCCGGCGCCGGCCCGTTCGAGTTGCCTAGTGACCGAGGCGATGAGTTCGTCCCAGCTCGCCTCGAACGAGGCCACGGCCTTGGTCTCCAGGGTGGTAGCGACGTCCGCCATATCGATGCCGAGCCGCTCCAACTCATCGAGGACGGCCTCGGCTGCGCCGGCGGGCGCATGGATCGTGTCCGGGCGGATACGGCCATGGTCCGCCACGGCACGAAGCGTCGGCTGCGCCATGGTGTTGACCGTCTCGGGTCCGGCAAGCTCGACGACGTAACGGGTGTCGTCGAGGGCCGTGTCCTTCACCCCGGTAGATGCCCATAGAAGGCGTTGGGGCCGTGCTCTCTCCAGGGCGTGCCAGCGCGCGGAGGCGACGCTGTCCTCCCACACCCCGTACGCCAGGCGGGCGCTGGCGATGGCCGCCTGGCCGCGAACGCGGTCGCGTTCGTCCGCACTGCCCGCCCCCTCCGCCAGCCGGCGATCCACCTCGATGTCGACGCGGCTGAGGAAGAACGAGGCGACGCTCTCCACCCCAGCGAGGCTTTCGCCGGCGGCCGCCCGACGTTCGAGTCCCGTGAGGAACGCGTCGAGCACCGCCTCGTAGCGGGCCACCGAGAAGATCAGGGTCACGTTGACCGAGATGCCCTCCGCCAAGCAGGTCGAGATGGCCGACAGCCCGGCATCGGTCGCGGGGATCTTGATGTAGAGGTTCGGCCTGTCGACCAACCACCACAGGCCGCGCGCCTCGGCCACCGTGCGCTCGGTATCGCCCGAGATGCGCGGATCGACCTCGATGGAAACGCGGCCGTCGCGGCCGCCGGTGCGGTCGTAGACCGGGCGGAGGACGTCGCACGCGGTCCGGACGTCCCAGGCAGTCAGCAGCCGCACCGTCTCGCCGATGGCGGTTCCACGCAGCGCCAGGTCACGCACGTGGCCGTCGTAGCCCTCCCCGGACCCGATGGCCTTGGCGAAGATGGTCGGGTTGGTGGTGATGCCGATGACGCCATCGCGCTCGACCGCCTCCGCGAGGGCTCCGGACTCGATCATCGGCCGGCTGAGATCGTCGAGCCAGATGGCGACGCCGGCCGCTGCGAGGTCATTGAGGGGATCGGTCATCGGTGCTTTCCGTCAGAACGGATGGGGGCGGGCCGACCCGCCGTGGGCCGGCGACGGTCGTGCCGACGAACCCCGCGGGTGACCGTCGGGTGCCGGTTCAGCCGCGGACGTCACCGTGGAAGGTCGCGAAGGAGGACAGCACCTTCTCGGTGATGGCGTCGTCGACTTCGACGGAGACCCTGACCTTACCGGCCAGGGCGGGTTCGCCCTCGGTCCCGGCCTTCAGGTGCCCGTCCTCGATATCCGCCCGCGCCGCCTCGGTCCCAGCCGTGTTCTCGTCCGAGGCAGGACCGACCTGCACCGAATTCCGATCAAGGCCGTGATCCTGCACGATGTGCTCGACTGCCATCTCCGCATCCCGGCGGGATTTGAAATCGGCTGAGATCGTCCTGGACATGTCGCCTCCGGTTTATTGCAGATGGTCCGGAAGAATCGCGAAAGTACATTCGGGATCGACTTCCATCGTCTTGGGCAATGGGCCAGCGCGCGGGACTGTTCCGGTAGCGAACCGCGAATACGGGCTGAGAGTGGTTTTCACGATGACTCCCGAAGTGGCCTCGACCACCGCGGTTAAGGTCGCAGTAAGCTTCCGCACTAGGCAACTGTGATGCCTCGTCCGGAAATCCGTCGGTAAGAGCGCTTCCTCCTCATCCGGCCGATCTGGACCCACCTGTCCTTCCCCCGCACGGCGAAAAGACAGGGCCAGTCCCAGACGGGGCTCGCCCCATCCTGGTTCAGCGCCGCTTCGACCCACGTTCCGAGAGGTTCATTCGGCCTTGGGGGCGACGGTGGGCGCTTGCGGCTGGGATGGGCCGGGATGCACCGTCATGGCAGAAGGCTGGTCCGAGAGCTGCTGACGCCCCTCGGCGAGCTTGGCCTGGGCCGCAGCAAGTTCCTGCCGGGTCGTCCCAAGACGGTCCTCAAGGGTGGCCATCTCCTTGTTGCGGGAGGCCAGTGTCTCGGTCAGGGTCGCCAACTGCGCCTGCGCGTCAGCTTGCTTCCTTTGCAGTGCCTCTACCGCCGAGCTCGCACCGTCGCGGTCTGATACCAGCTTCTGGACCGCCTGCTCGGCCTGGGTGCGCTCGGAGATGACCCGGTCCCGCTCGGACTTCGCCGTGGCGAGATCTTTCCGGGCCGCCGCCAACCCGTCCTTGGCCTGCTGCACCTGTTGGTCGGCCTGGGAGACATCGCTCGTCAGTTTTTCACGGTTCGCCGTCAGGCCGGCGATGGCCTGCTCCAATTCGGCCCTTTGCTTCGTAACCTGCTCAGCAGCTGTGCGGGCATCGGCAAGATCCTTCTGCGCGGCGGCCGAGCCCTCGCGCGCCTTCTGCTGGCTCTCCTCGGCCTTGGCGAGGTCCGCGGTCTTAGCGGTCGCCTCCTGGGACATCGCGGCGATATCCGCCCGAAGCTTCGCCTCCTGCTGCCGCGTCTCCTCCAACCGGCGTCCGACTTCCGCCAGTTCCTTGGTCCTGGCGGTCGCCGCCTGCTCGGCGGCCGTGGTGGCCTCCTTCATCGGCGCGAGCTTCTGCTCCGCTTGGGCGACCTGCGCCTGTAGTCCGGTGAGCTTGGCGGCCTCGGCTTCCGCGGTGGCCTTGGCCTCTCCGGCCTTGCGCTCAGCCGCCTGCTGTTCCGTCGCCAGGCTCGCAGCGCTCGCCTTGGCCTGTTCGCCGGCCTGGGTGATGTCCCGCTCCTGCTGCTGGGCCGATGCGATCCTCGCCTTGAGCCCTTCGAGGGTACCCGCCGCCGCCCGCTGCTGGTCGAGGTCCGATTGCAACGCAACCTGCCGCGTCTCCAGGTCCTGGATGCGGTGGTCCCTCGCTGTCCTCTGCCTGGCACCGGCGATGGAGGCGACGACGAGCCAGACCAAGAGGACCGCCGCCACGATGGCGAGGCTGAGAGGAATGGGCCTGCGGAGTTCGGGACGGTAGTCGATGGCCATGGCGTTCTCGCGGGCGCTGGAGGGGACGGGTCAGGGTGAGGTAGCGGCCTCGCCGGGCGTCGGTTCGGCACCGGCAGCCCCCGACTCGGAGGTGGGGACGCTCGCTGCGAGGTCGGTACGATCCATCCCGACGAGGGAGCCGGTCATGCTGATAAGTGCCTGATGCTGGACGGCCTTCCGCCGGACGGCACGTTTGGCTCGCGAAAGACGTACACGTCGGCTTGGTCGTCACCGCGGCATGGGTACCAGCGGTGATCGTTCGAGCCGACGTCGATCCGCGTGCACATGGGTAGCATCGGATGGCCCCACCGTCTCATCCCCGGTCGCGGACCACGCCCGTCGTAAGCGTAGCCCCGGACGTCGACCGTTCAGCGACGGCCGTGGACGACCATCGCGAGCAGGTATCCGATGGCCCCGGCCATGGCCGCAAGCATCAACGGGGACTCCTTGGCGTAGTCCGTCACCGTATCGGCG